>NZ_JBLWEO010000006.1:0-54755 GCF_048287395.1 Candidatus Electronema sp. PJ
TACTGCCGCCTCCTCAAAACTCAAACCTTCACGTTCTTTGATTTCCAATACTTTCCGGCGAAAATCTACTGAATAGGCCATAAGATTCAACTCATAGGATGAAAATGATTGCTTGATCATTTTATATCGCTGCGGCTATAGCGGCCCGGATGGCGCGGAACAACCCTGGCTTGACTCCTGCTCAGGCAGAGGCAAACCTGCGGGCAGCGAGGCAGGCCATACTGGAGGAGCTGACTGAGGGCAATCGTGTCACCTTGGAAGACTGGTGCACCTTCACCCTGTCGTTCACCGCTCGCTTGGACACCCCGGATGACCCGCTGCCACCGCTGGAAGACTGCCTGCAAGTGCGGGTTTTTGCTTCCCGACCCGCTGTGGACGCAGTGCGCAAGACTGTGCAGACTGAACGCCTGGCCATGAACGAGAAGCTGCCCCAGATCAACACGGCCGAAGACACCGTGCTCAAGCTGGCTGATGTCCTGAATGCAGACGGCGCACTGCGCTTGAAGGGCACTGACCTCTTCTTTGACAGCGAGCTGTACGGCGGTGAATGCGTCATTGCCGGAACACGCAGCGGCAGCAAGGTGCAGACCCGCTTTGTCTCGACATCCGACAGCGAGGTGGTTATCCTACCGAGCATTCCCAGCCAGACCGACCCGTGGAACAATGAGTACACGGTGTCGATCTCCACCCGCTACACCGAGCACGGCACTCTGCGCACCGGCATCTACCGCCGCAGGCTGCGCACCCCATTGGTGATCCCGACTTTAGAGCCAGGGCAAGAGACTGGCATCCTGACTGGCGCAGAGGATACTGCCTATGTCACTGTCACTGGTGGCACGGCTTCCGGCGAGGCAACCCTGCGCATCCAGGTGCTCTTGGATCTGCAAGCAGACTGCCTGCGCTTTAACCTGCTGGATATGACTGAAGGTGGGGTGGCAGGCGCAGCCATAGCTGTCACCACGAACGGCGATATCACCCTGCAAGGTTTTGCGGGTTCGCCAGTTACTAGCCTGGATATCCGCGTGCTGGAGTACGCTAGTTTGAAGGAGATGCTGCGGAATACTTACAATTGCCGCTTGGTGGATGTGCTGGTGGTGCAGTGAGGAGGGCAGACACAGGGGCCTGCCCTCTTGTTTGCCAGAAAATTACTCCACCGTCACGCTTTTGGCCAGATTGCGCGGCTGATCCACATCACAGCCACGGCGGCAGGCGATCTCGTAGGCCAGCAGTTGGGCCGGGATAGTGTAGAGGAGCGGATTCAGCTCCTCATGCACCTTGGGCAGATAGAGCACATCCTCAGTCAGCGTGGCAAGGTGCGTGTCGCCTTCGCTGCCGATCAGGAGCAGGCGGCCTTGCCGCGCCCTGATCTCCTCGACATTAGAAATGCTCTTGTGATACACTGCGTCCTGCGGCACAATGGCCAGCACCGGCATGTCCTTGTCAATCAGGGCAATCGGGCCGTGCTTCAGCTCGCCTGCCGCGTAGCCCTCAGCGTGGATGTAGGAAATCTCCTTCAGCTTGAGTGCGCCTTCTAAGGCAATGGGGAAGTTGAGGCCGCGCCCGACAAAGAGGAAGTCCCGCGCGTCGTAATACCGCTCCACCAGAGCCTGAATCTGCTGCTGCACCGCAGGCAGCACCGCGTTGATCACCGGCGGCAGACTGATCAGGGCCGCTCCCAGCTCCTTGAGCTGCTCTGGTGAGGCCGTGCCGCGCACCTGCGCCAGATGCAGCGTCAGCAGAAAGAGAGCCGAGAGCTGGCAGGTGAAGGCCTTGGTTGAGGCCACGCCGATCTCTGGCCCGGCGTGGGTGTAGATGATGCCGTCTGCCTCGCGGGTCATGGTCGAGCCAACGACGTTGCAGATGGTGAGCACCTTGGAGCCAAGCGAGGCGGCGCGGCGCGTGCCAGCCAGCGTGTCAGCGGTCTCGCCAGACTGAGAGATGGCCACAGTCAGCACCCGCTCGTTGAGCAAGAGGCGGCGGTAGCGGAACTCCGAGGCAATATCCACATCCACCGGCACACCCGCCCATTGCTCCAGCCAGTATTTCGCCACCAAGGCGGCGTGCCACGAGGTGCCGCAAGCAACCAGAGCAATGCGCTCGACTTTGCGCAAGTCCTCGTCAGTGAGGCCGATCTCCGGCAGGTTGACGCTGCCGCTCTCCGGGTCTATCCTGCCGCTGATGGTGTTGAGGATGGCCTGCGGCTGCTCGAAGATCTCCTTGAGCATGAAGTGTCTGTAGCCGCCCTTCTCCGCCATCGCCGCGTTCCAGTCAATGGTGCGCACTTCCTTGTCGATTTGCGCACCGTTCTCGATGCTGATGACTGAGTAGGTGCCTTTGTCCAGGATGGCCAGTTCGTGGTCATCAAGGAAGATCACCTTGCGGGTGTAGGGCAGCAAGGCCGGAATATCCGAAGCGATATGGCAGGCATCGTCGCTCAGACCCATGACCAGCGGACTTTGATTGCGGGCAGCCACCAAGCGGCCTGGCTCCTTGGCCCAAATCACGCCAAGCGCATAGGAGCCTTCCACCCGCGCTAAAGCCTTGCGCACAGCCGCCACGAGGTCATCTGCCAGATACTTCTCAATCAGATGGGCCAGCACCTCGGTGTCTGTCTGCGAGGAGAAGACATGCCCCTCAGCCAGCAGTTCCTGCTTGAGGCTGCCGTAGTTCTCAATGATGCCGTTGTGGACAACCACCAGCTCGCCGGTGCAGTCGGTGTGCGGGTGGGCGTTGATCTCGGTGGGCGCACCATGCGTGGCCCAGCGGGTGTGACCGAGACCTGTGTGCGCATCCATGCCGATCAGCTCGTCCACCGCCTTTTCCAGGTTGATCAGCTTGCCTGCCGCCCGGAAGCGCACCAGCTTGCCGTCCTGCTGACAGACCAGACCAGCAGAGTCATAGCCCCGGTATTCCAAACGACGCAAACCTTCCAGCAGCACCGGAATCACCTTCCGGCTGCCTGTGTAGCCAACTATTCCGCACATGATGACCTCTCTGCGATAATCGTGTTGTCAAGGCCGGACACTCTTACCCGGCAGTTGTGGGAATGGTAGCATATATCCCTGATGAAAAACACTCAACAGTTTGAGATAGGGAAAATAGTGCCTAGCAATGCCGACGAAACTCGGCTCGAATACTACTCGCTGGGAAAGGAGTGCGGCTTGGCCGCAAAGGAGTTCTGCCGACTTAGAGAGGAGTTGTACCGATTAGGAAAGGAGTTTTACTCGGCAGCAAAGGAGTCTTGCCGAGTAAGAAAGGAGTTTGGCCAAGCCGCAGAGGAGTTTTGCCGACTAGGAAAGGAGTTTTACTTGGCAACAAAGGAGTCCGGCTCAGTTGCCAAGGAGTCTGGCCGAGCAGGAAAGGAGTTTGGCCGAGTACAACTCCTTTCCAACCGAGCAGAAAAGGTGCGTCTGTCCTGGCTATTCCTCCACCTTGACCCCCAAGGCTTTCAGTTTCTTGTGCAGGTGGCTGCGCTCCATGCCGATTTTCTCCGCTGTCTTGGAAATGTTGCCGCCACAGTCCTCCAGTTTCTTGCAGAGATAATCATGCTCAAACTGCCGCCGCGCTTCCTTGAAGCCAAACTGGCACCAGTCGGGCAGACTGATAGGCCGGGCGGGCCGAAACGCCCCTGGCTGAAGAAAAAAAGACACATCCTCGGCGGTAATCAGCTGGCCAGGAGTCATGATCACCAGGCGTTCGACCATATTGCGCAGCTCGCGGATGTTGCCCGGCCAAGAATGGCGCATCAGGATGGCCAGCGCGCCGTCATTCAGGCGTTTCTCGTCTAAGCCTCGGCTGCGGAACTGGCGGAGGAATTCCGCAGTCAGCAAAGGGATGTCTTCTAGGCGTTCCTTGAGATCGGGAATGCGCAGCGGAATGACGTTCAGGCGGTAAAAGAGATCAGCGCGGAAGCTACCCGCCTTGATCTCTTGCTCTAAGTCCTTATTGGTCGCTGCCAGGATGCGCACATCCACCTCGATCATCCTGCCGCCGCCCACCCGCTCGAAGTTCTTCTCTTGCAGCACCCGCAGCACCTTGGCCTGGCTCTTCAGGCTCATGTCGCCGATCTCATCAAGAAAAAGGGTCGAGCCGTCAGCTTGATCGAATTTGCCTTTCTTGGCCTTGTCCGCGCCAGTAAAGGCCCCTTTCTCATAGCCAAACAGTTCGGATTCAATCAGCTCCTCTGGGATGGCAGCGCAGTTGACTGCCACCATCGGGCTGGGCGCGCGGACTGACTGACGGTGGATGGCTTGGGCAGCCAGCTCTTTGCCAGTGCCGTGGCCACCGAGGATCAGCACCGAGGCATCGGTGGGCGCAACCCGCTCGATCTGTCGCCGCAGCTGCCTGATGGCTGGAGATTCGCCGATGATCGCGGCTCCGTCGGGCGCAGCTTCGCGCAGGAGGCGGTTTTCCCGCTCTAAGCGGGCTACGCGCAGTCCTTGGTTGACCGCAAGAACTACTTTGTCATACGACAGGGGTTTTTCGATAAAGTCAAAGGCCCCAATGCGGGTGGTCTGGACTGCGGTTTCAATGCTACCGTGGCCGGAGATCATAATTACCGGTACATCACTCCACTCTTGCCGGATACGCTTGAGGGCTTCGATGCCATCCATGCCAGGCAGCCAGATATCTAACAGAACAAGGTGGATGTCCAGCCGCGCCAGTAGAGCCAACCCCTCTTCGGCGGAAGCGGCGGTTAACGACTGAAAGCCCTCGTCTTCCAAGATACCAGACAGGGACTCGCGGATCGCGCTTTCGTCGTCAATGATCAGGATGCTTGGGGACAACATGATGACTCTTCTCCTCGCAGAGGAATGGCAGCTCCACAATGACGGCTGCGCCAGTCGGCGCATTGTCCTGGACTCGGATGGAGCCGTTGTGTTCGGAAACGATGGTGTTGGCGATGGCCAAGCCAAGGCCAGTACCTGATTTGCGGGTGGAGAAATAGGGTTCAAAGAGCCGCCGCTTGACCTCCTCTGGGATGCCAGGGCCGTTGTCACTGACCATAATGCGGACTATCTGCTGGCTCTGGTCAAGACAGATGCTGATATTGACCGTGCCGCCGCTGCTCAGGACGCTGACCGCATTGTCTAAGAGGTTAATCAGCACTCGCCGGATTTGCACTGGATCAAAAGAAAAGGGCGGAATCTGCTCATGCTCGAGTTGGAACTCAATATGTTTGCAGCCCTCGCGATACAGCACCAAGGTATCTCCAGCCAGTGCGACAAGATCCGCCTCTACTTTCTTGATCCTCGGCATTCGGGCAAAATCGGAGAACTCTGTCACCAAGCGTTTGATCTCATCGACCTGATTAATGATCGTGGCGGTACATTGGTCAAATATCTCTCGGTCTTTGCTGATGGTTTCCAGATAGCGTTTGCGCAGCCGCTGGGCAGAAAGCTGAATCGGGGTGAGCGGATTCTTGATCTCGTGGGCGATACGGCGCGCCACCTCCTGCCAGGCTGCGAGCCGCTGGGCCTTTTCCAACTTGGTCAGGTTGTCAAAAACAATAACATAGCCGATAGGATATTCTTTGTCATCTAACAGCCTGGTGATGTTAACCAAAAGGGAATAGGTTTCACCTTTACGGATAGTCAGGCTGAGGTGTCGCTCTATTGATCGCTGGCCAGATTCACGCAGGTCGCTGAAGAACTGTTCGATCACCGTTGCATGAGAGAGTGGCAGCACTTCATGAAAATCGCGGTTGAGGAAGAGCGCGGTATCGACCCGGAGTAGCTTTTCGGCAAAGGGATTGATGATGGTGACATGGTGCTGCTCGTTAATTGCAATGACTCCGGCGGCTACATTCCGCAGAATAGCCTCCAGATAGCGGCGGTGCTGTTCAGAGAGCAGATTGGACTGCTGGAGGGCCTGATGGGCCTCAGCCAGCTGCTGATTGCTGGCCAGGAGATCAGAGGTCATCGAGTTAAAGGAATCCACCAACAGGCCCATCTCGTCGTCTGAGTCCTTTTCAATGGTGAAATTCAGCTCACCGCCCGCCACTCGCTGGGTGGCCTCGGCCAGCTTGTTGATTGAGGCGGTCATGGAGCGGGCGATATAAAAACCAAACCAGATTGCACCGAAGAGGATAAGGAGAGTGATGATCAGCAGCATGATGATCAGACTCAGCTTAATCGGGGCTTTGAGTAGGATAAGCTGTTTGTACCCGGTAATCCCCTGCGAGACCGACTGCATGAGGGCTAACTTCTCTGTCGGAATCAACAGGCTGGTGACAAGAAAGGCCCGCTGCTGATCTTTCAGCCGCACAGGCACAATGGCTTGCACCAGCTCGCCGCTGCCAGTCTGCCGGGTGATGATCTCTGGGTTGCCACTGCTCTCTGCCCGGCGCAAGGCCTCGCTTGGCATGTCTGGTAGCGTGGCCGCAGCCAGTCGCTCGCCTTTAGCTGCTGCCCGGACGCGCAGACTCTGGTCGATCAGCATCAGGGCATCGGGCGTGCCAGGCGGAGCCATCGCCAGAGTTTTGTTAAAGAGCTGCTGGAGACTGCCGCTGTCCTCCAGATTGATGTCAACATTTTCTAGCAGCAGACCAAGTTGCCTGCCCATGTTGGCGGCTCGGTTCTCAGTCTCCTGAAACATATCCTGGGCCAGCTCCAGTGAGGATTCCAGCGAGTCCTCCACATTGGTGTTGAACCAGTAGTCCATCGAGGTTGAGACTGAGCCGAGGGCGAAGAAAAACAGCACAGCAGTGGGGATAATGGACAAAGAGACAAAGGCGGTAGCCAGCTTGGTGCGCAGACGTGCGCCGACGATCCGATTCCGGCGCTCGAAGAGTAGCTCTACCAGATTGCGGAGAATCAGATAGAGCATCAATAACAGGAGCAGACCGTTAATGTTGATCAGAGCAAAGATCAACACCGTACTCGACACTGGCAGGTTTAA
The DNA here is from genome assembly GCF_048287395.1 of Candidatus Electronema sp. PJ. Classification (NCBI taxonomy): domain Bacteria; kingdom Pseudomonadati; phylum Thermodesulfobacteriota; class Desulfobulbia; order Desulfobulbales; family Desulfobulbaceae; genus Candidatus Electronema; species Candidatus Electronema sp. PJ. The sequence goes on from NZ_JBLWEO010000006.1 coordinate 6,901, forward strand.
CTCACCCTGAAGCAGCTGCCGCTGGAGCCAGATCAGCAGAGGGATAAGGAGTAGGCAGAACCCAATGACTAAGCGGATCAGCCGCTGTTTGTGCTTACGCTGTTCAGGGGAAAGTGCCCTAAAATGGCTATCAGTAGATGAATTCGATGACCCGCCAGTCAGTTTCAAAATTCCAAAGCGAGGTAAAAGGAATGATTGAGTGAATACCGAGCGGAAAAGTGTTCTCTTCTAGTGTGGCTTTAACATGGAGAATATACGATGCCCCAGAATAAAGCTGCGTCAGTTGGGCGATGTCTATTCTCTTCAGCTCGGCCATCATTCGTTGCGCCTCATCTAGCGAACGCGTGATGGAGGGCTGTTCTTTCTCAGAACAAGCTACCTGATATTCTCGCCGGATAGGGTCATAGCTCAGGGTATGGTTGATGCCAAGTTCAGCAATGCTTTGATCAAGCCAGTAACTACGGACACGTTCCAAACTGACTTTGAAGCGAAAGGTGATCGGGAGGGCGTTATGGACACCTTCCAGCATCTCTTTGGTGAAACTGTGTTTGACAGCGGCAGAGAGCAGCAGCTTGCCGCCAGAGGCCGTGAGCGTGATGTCGGCAATAACCGGCTTATCCTCGTCAGATCCTGCTGCAGGCCAGGCCAAGAGCAGACAAAGGAGCAACGCGAGCAGGGGGAAAAAACGTGTGCGCATGGGATATAATGGAGGTTCAGGAGCGGATAGCCCGGCCCTGCTTAACACATGAGATGCTGCAAGGTACACTATCCTGCTGCGCTTGTCTATGCGCTGCTACCGGATTCATGCGTTGTAGTATAAAGCGTCCAGCCGATGCCAGGCAGTAGATAGAGCAAAGCCAAGACAAAGACAATGTGGCGTGGGTCAGTACCGGCATCCATGGCTGCGCCAGTAAGCCAGATCGACAAGCTCAACACCAAGGTCAGCATGGCCATCTCAGCTGAAAAGACCCGACCCCGAAAGCGGTCTTCCACGCTGCGATGAATCAAGGTGGTACTGAAGACCCATTGCACGGAGCCACCTGCATGGCCGCAACAAACCCAAAGGGCAGCCCAAAGCATAGTGGGTGCTTGACTAAAAAAAACATAAGCAAGCGCAGAGAGGAAGAAGGCCCAGCCAATTGCTCGCCGCATGGCTGTTGACCCTTCGCCCATGAGTCGCCACGCCAGAATAGGGCCGATGGCTGCGCCTAAGCCCCGCATGGCAAAAAGGATGCCACTGCGTCCGCCTTCGCCTCCTCCGGCAAAGACTTGCTCCCCAAAGACCGCCAGCATCACCAGTATGCCACCCGCCAAGGACCAGCCGCTTTTCACCAAGAGCAGCACCGCAATCTTTGGTTGGGACAGCACATAGAATACGCCTTCTTTCAGATCATCATACCCAGTGATCCGGCCTATGAAAAAACCTTGCCCTGGCTTTTTCTCCCAGCGAGGCAACGCGACAGAAGCCATCACCAAAGCTGAAAGAAAGAAGCTAACACTATCAGCCACAATAGCCGCTTGCCAGCCAAGGCGGTGGGTGAAAAAGCCGCCCAAGGCTGCACCCAAAGCCAGCATCACTGACCACGATGCACCGGACAAGCCATTGGCAATGCCCAGTTCCTCTTTGTTACATAAATTAGGGAGCGAGGCTTGGCGGGCTGGGTTGTAGAACGTCCAGATGGCTTCTTGGGTAAAGGCAAGCAGGTAAATCAGCCAGACCTGTTGCGTGTTCTGCACGAGCAGATAGCCCAGTACCAACACCGCCCGCAGCAGGTCGCAGCTGATCATCACCACCTTGCGGTTGTATCTGTCCGCAATCACACCCGCTGCTGGGCCAAATACAGCCGGAGCTAGATGCTTGGCAATTAAGAACCAGCTCACCGCTTTCCCCGAGCCAGTTAACTGGTTGAGCAGAACAAAGATGGCAATATAATTGAACCAATCACCAATCTGGCTTACACAGCCAGATAACCAGTACCGGCGGTAATGCGTGTTCGTGCGCAGGATGAGGCAATAAGAAGAAAGATGGCCGGCAGTGTAACGCGAGGAGGCTGGTGCTGCCTCAGTTTTTTTGGCCTGCATGGAAGGCAGATTGTTCTTAACAAAGAGGTTAAAGAGGGAGAGCGAGAAGAATTGGACTGCCTTTCTTGATAAACTCTCGCAGAATCATTTGAGTTTGGCTCGGCCAAAGAGGAGTTCTACTCGCCTGTAAAGGAGTTTTGTTAAGCCGCCAAGGAATCTTACCGAGTTGGAAAGGAGTTATAGTCGGCCAAACTCCTTTGCGGCTTAACAGGAAAGCAGTTTGGCCAAGCCGAACTCCTCTTCTGCCGACTAAAACTCCTTTCTGGCCGAGCCAAACTCCTTGGCAACCGAGTAGTGCTTGTTCCTTGCTTAGTTGCACTTCAGGCAGGGTAAGCACGAAGCCCGTGCCTACATGGCATCCAGCATAACGGCAACGTCTATTTGTTTGTCGCCCCGCAAGATCGTCAGGGTTACGGATTCACCGGCCTCGTGCTTCTCCATCTCATCGCGCAGCTGGTTCCAATCCTGTACTGGCACCTTGTCCACAGCCAGGATAATATCACCCAGAATAAGTCCGTCGCGCACCTCGCGGGTGCCACGCAGATCTGCCTGCGCAGCTGAGGAGCCTGGCTCTACGCTTAATATCAAGAGGCCTGGTAAATCCAGTTCCCGCTGGATTTGCGGTGGGGCCAAGTTGAGACCCAAGCCTGGACGTAGCAGCTTGCCGTGCCGGATGAGCTGCGGCACCACCCGATTGACCTCGTGCACAGGTACAGCAAAGCCCACCCCCACGCTGGCTCCAATCCCTGACGGACTATAGATGGCGGTGTTGACACCAATCAGTCGTCCGGCACTGTCGATCAGCGGGCCACCTGAGTTGCCCGGATTAATAGCTGCATCTGTCTGAATCACGTTGCGGATAGTTCGGCCTGTATCTGATGAAATTTCCCGGCCTAAGGCACTGACTACGCCGGTTGTCAGGGTCTGATCTAAGCCAAAAGGATTACCAATGGCAAAGACTTTCTGGCCTACTTGGAGATTCGTTGACTCACCCACCATGATCGGATGCAGTTTATCAGCTGGCGCAGCAATCTGGAGTACAGCCAGATCACAATCCGGGGCAGCCCCGACTAAAGCAGCCTTCCAGTTGCTTCGGTCAGCCAGAGTAACCACAATCCGATTTGCATCTGAGATGACGTGGTAATTCGTGACAATCCGGCCCTTGTTATCCCAAACAAAGCCAGAGCCTGTGCCTTTGGGAATCTCATGCACATTTAGGCTGAAGAGGTTGCGTCGCAGTTCAATGGAAGTGATGAACACCACAGACGGAGAGGCTGCCTTAAACACATTAATGGTGTTCTGCTCATCTGCTCCAAGATCGCTGCGAGGCACGACTGGCCGGGGTTCGGCGTGCCGATCCAGCAAACCTGGATCAGGGTGCAGGGTGTGGTAGAGCAGGTACAGCCCGGCAAAGACCAGCAGCAAGGTGAGCGGATTGGCTGAACGCAAGAAGCGCATGGCCTCACTCTAACCAAAGATCCCGCTACGCTGGGCAATGACGCAGAGGAAGAGACCAATGGCCATAGCAGTCAGTCCCATTGCCCGGAGCTTATCAGGATGGGATTCGACGAGCTGCTTGAGCCATTGCTGCATGGCTTCAGGCGAGGCAACATAGGGGATGCCTTCAATGATCAGCACTAGGCCGATCAGGGTAATCAGTGTTTTCATACGCATCAGCCTACCAAAAGAAACAAACTGCTGCAATCCTCTTGCAAAGATATTGACAATCTCCATGAAAAAAGTAATGTTGACAGGCCGCTTGAGCGGCACAGTCGCGCTCTGATAGTGCTCCGATAGCGCTGTCCCCAATGGACTCAGCATTCCCAACGACATGACCACACCAGAAGTTTCTAGCTCCCGCTACAGTGACGCAGGGGTTGACATCGACAAGGGCAACGCCTTTGTCTCCCGGATTAAAAAGATTGTCCGTGACACACACAGTCGCGCTGTGATCGATGACATAGGCGGCTTTTCCGGCTTGTTTAGTATCGGCAATGCCAACTTGAAGGATCCAGTGCTGGTGGCTTCCACTGACGGCGTGGGCACCAAGCTTAAGATCGCCCATCTCTGTAATAAGCACGATACCATCGGCATTGACTTAGTGGCGATGTGCGTCAATGATGTGATCGTCTGCGGGGCAAAGCCGCTCTTCTTCCTTGATTACTTTGCTTCGTCTTCGCTGGATTTAGAGGTAGCAACGGACGTGATTAAGGGCATTGCCGCAGGCTGCAAAATGGCAAACTGCTCCCTGATTGGTGGAGAGACTGCGGAAATGCCAGGTATGTATCAGCCAGGTGATTACGACTTGGCTGGCTTCACGGTTGGCATGTGCGACCGCGACGCGATCATTGATGGCACCAGTGTCCGCGTAGGCAATAAGATCATTGGCCTTGCCTCAAGTGGTTTGCACTCGAACGGCTTTTCACTGGTGCGGAAGATCGTCTTTGACGAGCTGCAGTTGCATGTAAATGACCACGTGCAGGAACTGGGGAGCACCTTGGGCGAAGAACTACTGAAGCCGACCAAGATTTACGTGGAAAGTGTGCTCCGGGTCATCCGCAATGTCAAGATCAATGCGATGGTGCATAACACTGGCGGCGGCTTTTACGACAACATCCCCAGAGTATTGCCCAGTGGCTGCAAAGCAGTGATCAACAAAGGCAGCTGGACCATGCCGCCCATCTTTCCTTATTTGCAAGCCAAGGGTAAGGTGCAGGAAGTCGAGATGTATCGCACCTTCAATATGGGCATTGGCCTCATGGTTGTGGTCAATGAGGCCGATGCAGAGACAGCCATGCAGCAGTTTCGGGCCATGGGCGAGCAGCCTTTCCTGATTGGCGAGATCGCGGCGGCGAAAAAGGATGAAGCCCAAGTAGTCATTAACGGATTAACTGCTTGATCAAGTCTGTTTGAGCAAGTCGGCGCAATCCACGGTGCTGCCCTGAATCTTGTCAATGCCGTGTGCGAGCACTGGTAGCACGGCTTCCAGATTCTCTTTGGCTGCCTTGGCACTGCCAGGCAGATTGATGATCAGGCATTGGCCACGAATCCCAGCCAGACCCCTTGACCATACGGCCTGGCTGGTCTTGGCCAGGCTGGCCAAGCGCATGGCCTCGCCTATGCCAGGGATTTCCCGCTCAATGACTTGGCGGGTGGCCTCTGGAGTACGATCACTGGGCGAGACACCTGTGCCGCCAGTGGTCACAATGAGATCAAGCTGTTCTTCATCAGCCCAAGCAATCAGGGTGGCAGCAATCATCTCCTCCTGATCAGGGAGCATTTGGTAGGCTGTCACCGCAAAACCCTGAGCGGTTAGCAGCTCCTTGAGCAGAGGGCCAGAAGTGTCCTGCCGTTCGCCCCGTGAGCCTTTATCGCTCAAGGTGAGAATGCCGCAGGTGTAAGAGGAGAGCTTATTAGGCATTTTCTTGCAAAGTTAAAAGAAGCAAGGGAGGAGTACAGTTCGTTTCCAAAGGAGTTTGGCTCGGCAAGAAAGGAGTTATACCTGGCAGCAAAGGAGTTCTGCTTGGCCAAACTGCTTTCCTAGTCGGCCATAAAGGAGTTTTGCCGACTACAACTCCTTTGCAAGTCGGCAAAACTCCTTTTCGGATTAGCCAGACTCCTTTGCTGCCGAGTACAACTCCTTTCTGAGTCGGCAGAACTCCTCTTTGGCCAAGCCAAACTGCTTTGCCAGCGAGTAAAAAAGGAGTGTTTTTAACAGGCAGATGAAAGGTGCGTTCTCTGCTTCAACCTGCTTGCTGCACCAGAAAATGCAACGCTTCTTGTTGAGTTATGGAATAGGGGTCTAGTCTGTTCGCAGGAGCAGCCAATCAGCATACCTATCTTAACGAAAGAAAACAAGGTACCCGTCTCGCTGCTGCCTTGCGCCTGAAAATTCATTTTACAGGTTCTGTTTTCCGTTTTACAATTCGGAATCTCATTTTATAACGGTATTACTGGTACAGAACAGGAAAATATGGCTGACAACATCCTTCTGATCGGCTTCATGGGCGTGGGCAAGGGCAGAACCGCCCGTGCTCTGGCTGCACTAACAGGCCGCTTCACCGTGGACACCGATGACCTGATTGAAAGTATGACCAAGATGAATATCCGGCACATCTTTGCCGAGCAGGGAGAGGCTTATTTTCGCCAGCTGGAACAGCAGACCGCTGATTGGTTAGAATATCATGTCAGCGGCACAGTGGTGTCAGCCGGAGGCGGCTTTTTCATGGTGAAAAACCTGCGGCGGCTGGGACAGGTGGTCTATTTGCATTCCCAGTTGGAGAGTATTTTGGAGACTATGCGCAGCCATCCCAACGCTGCGGCCAAAATGAAGAAGCGACCTCTGCTTCAGGATATGGCGCGGGCAGAGGCCCTGTTTGCCGAACGGCTGCCATTCTACCGTCAGGCAGCGGATATGGAAATTTCTGTCCAAGGCCGAGACAGTGGCGACATTGCCGCTGAAATAGCCACCCGGCTGCGCAGATGAGTACAGACCTTCTCAATATCCTGGTCAATATGCCTAAACCAGGCCAAGATTGGCAGCCACTCCTGAAAATTTTTGATGCGCTGACCTGCCATGCTATCCTGCTCAACCGCAGCGGCACAGTTCGTGCCGCTAACCGGACCTTTCTCGACACGGTTGGCCTGAGTAGCAGTGAGATGGCAGACATGTCTCTGGAGATTCTGGAGGCGCATTTTACCGGTCTCAAGGAGCAGCTCACTGAACTGGGCGGACACAGCTCGCGCGCTTTCCATACCCGCCTGACTGATCGGCGTGGTAAGACCTTTATTGTCGAGCTGACGTTGATCAGTTTGGAGGAGTCAAGCAGTGTGCTTTGTATCGGCCAAAGCCTCCACAAGCTGACTGGCTGCCAGGAGGCAGCGCTCCGGCGCACGGAGCAGCAGCTCATCGCTGCTAACCGCCTGAAGCGCAAGTTCATCGCCAACATCAACCACGCGATCCGCACGCCGATGAATGCCATCATTGGCTACGCGGAAATTCTGGCTGAATCTGGTCTCAATGAGCTGCAACAGCGTTTTGTCAGCACAATCCGCAAGAACGGCACGGCCTTGGTCTCCATCATTAATGATGTCATGGAGCTGTCCAAGTTAGAAAGCGGCAGTGTCAAGGTGCTCAAATCAGCGGCCAATCTACGGGCAGTGGTTGAACAGGCTGTTGACCTCTTTACGGATCAGATCCGGGCTAAGAAGCTGGAGTTCATCTGGGCAATTGAGCCAGGCTTGCCGGAAATGTACGTGATAGATGCAGATCACTGTCGCCAAGTCTTAATCAACCTGATCAGTAATGCCATCAAATTCACCGAGAGAGGTCGGGTATCCCTAACCGTAAGCGGCGCAGAGGCAGCCCAGGGCTGCTGGGAGTTATCCTTTCGAGCAGAGGACACAGGCATCGGTCTCTCCGCTGAGGAGCAAGAGTCGCTGCGTGAGCTGTTTGAGCAGCAGGATGAGCAGGTCAGCATCCAAGACGGCACTCGTCTCGGCCTCACCCTCTGTGCCCGGCTGGCCCGGATGATGGGCGGCGGCCTCCGGCTAGAGAGTGTCAAAGGCCAGGGGAGTGTCTTCGTCTTTACCATGCCTGCTCAGGCTGCGGACAAGTCCTGTAGCATAACGGCGGCAGAACAAAGCTGCGTCAAAGTAGTACAGGAGAAGAAAAGCAATCCGGTGATGCTGGTGATTGATGATATGCCGGAGATGTCGCATCTCGTCAAAATCTATTTTGCTAATTCGCCCGTCAAAGTGCTGGAGGCCTCTACCCCGGATGACGGTTTTGCCCTGGCTCTTACTGAACAGCCGGATCTGATTCTGATGGACCTGGACTTGGCCGGTGTTGACGGTAGAGACCTGGCCCGTCAGCTCAGGGAAGATCAGCGTACCGCTCATATTCCCATCGTGGTCATGACTGGCTTCATGCTGGAAAAAGAGGGACTCCAGCCGCTCTTTGATGACTTTCTCGCCAAGCCCTTCCATCTTCAGGAATTGCAGCGAGTGGTAAGCCGCTACATTCATATTGACAGAAATGGCACAGACCGTCCAAACTGGACTGCTCCAAAGGAAACACTTGACTTAAACGATCTCCAGACAGCGTGGGAAGGCGAGCTGGAGGCAGCCTATTACCAAGCACAAATGAGCGGCAATCTGGAGGATGCATTCGCCTTAGGCCGGAAGATGGAAGACTGCGGGCAGAAGACAGATAAGCCAGAGCTGACAGCAATGGGCAGGGAGATGAAGCGGTTCGCGCAGGACTTAGACATTCGGGGTGTTGAACAGGTATTGGCTGCTCTTCGCAACGTTGCTGAGGCAGAACGATGAGCCGACCAGGCAGGCCACGCATCTTTATTGTTGATGACGTACCAGAAAACATCCAGATCGCCTTGGCCCATCTCAAGAGCCTGGATCTTGAGTTTGCCTATGCCACCTCAGGTGAACAGGCTATCGAGCGCATGCGGAGCCGCACACCCGACCTTGTGCTGCTGGACGTGATGATGCCAGGTATGGATGGCTTTGAAACGCTTCAGGAGCTTCGTACCATTGAAGCAGCGCAGTCGATACCGGTCATCTTCCTCACGGCTCGTTCAGAGCCAGAGGACGTGGCCAAGGGCTTCGAGTTGGGCGGAGTGGATTACATCACCAAACCCTTTCACGGGGTGGAGCTGCGCTCTCGCGTGCGTAACCATTTAGAGCTACACCGCTACAGGATGGATCTCGAGCAGACCGTGCGGGAACGCACGAAGACCTTAGAGGAGCGGACGAAAACCTTGGAAGAGCGCACTCGAGAAGCTGATTTGCTCAAGGATGTAACGATTGTGGCTATGGGAGAGTTAGCCGAGCACCGGGACACTGATACAGGCGGTCATATCCAGAGGACGAGCGACTTTGTCCGAGCCTTAGCACAGAACCTGTATGATACTGGTAAATTCTTGGAGGTCCTGACCCCAGCCTATATCACCCTCCTACACAAGACGGCACCACTGCACGATATTGGTAAAGTGGGCATCCCGGATGCAATCTTGCTCAAGCAGGGTCGCCTTGATCGGCTGGAGTTCGAGATCATGAAGAAGCACGCCGAATATGGTGAAGAGGTCATAGACAAGCTGATTCTGAAGGCGGGCCAGCAGATGGCATTTCTCCAATGCGCTAAGGATTTAGTCGGCAGCCATCATGAGAAATACGACGGCAGCGGCTATCCACGGGGACTGATTGGCACAGCCATTCCCTTGGCAGGCCGCATCATGGCTGTGGCCGATGTCTATGACGCGCTGCGTACCCGGCGTGCCTATAAACCAGCCCTCACCCATGAGCAAACCATGCGGATCATCGTCAATGAAGAAGGCCGCAGTCGCCATTTCGATCCAGAGGTCTATGATGCCTTGATCCGGGTCGAAGAGGAATTTGCAGCCATTGCCCAGCGCAACAAAGATGAGATGATGTGCTAGAAGGACAACTCCCCTCCGCTGTATAACCAATTGTCATCATCCTGACCTAAGTATTCCAAGTAGCTTAGGGAGAGCGAAGCGATCCCTAGTCCCTGCGTTTTCAGAGATACTCAACCCCATCTTATGAGGCTTACATGAAAAAACGAAACGTCTCGTTCCTGACCACCTTTGCTCTGGCTGCCTTATTCTTATTCTCCTCTATCAATGATGCCTTTGCCCTGAGTGCCAATGTCTGGTACACGAAAGCATCGGAGTATGAAGAAGTCTATGAAGGGGCTAAGAAGGAAGACAAGCCCTTCTTCCTGTTCTTCTATGTTGATTGGTGCGGGTACTGCAAACGATTCAAAGCAGATCTGCTGGATAACGCCAAGGTGGAACAATTCCTCTCCCCATATTATAGAGTCAAGATCAACCCTGAACATGGCAGCAAGGAGGATATCATCGCGATGAAATATGGGGTACAAGGATACCCGAACTTCCGTGTAGTCTTTCCCGACGGCAGCAGTACCAGGATTCACCCGTTTAAGAAAGACGGTAAAGTCTCCACTCCCGACGAGTTTATCGCCGAAGTAGAAAAGACCTTGGCAGAGAAGAACTGAACGTATTGCCATCAAGCTGCTCATCAACGTTAATCAGCACCCGAAAAGAAGAGAGATGAACTACATCAGCACACGAGGCGGCATTGCGCCGATTGCCTTTGACCAGGCCGTCATGATGGGCTTGGCGCGGGACGGCGGTCTGCTTTTGCCCGAACGCCTGCCCTCAGTCGAACCTGCCCTGCTGAATGCTTGGCAGACCCTTTCTTACCAGAATCTAGCTTTGGAGGTACTGTCGTTATTCACTGGCGACATGCCGCGTGCGGACCTCGACGATCTCATTGATCGGGCCTACAGCAGCTTCCGACATCCGCAAGTGACTCCTCTGCGTCAGTGCAGTGGCGGTATCTATATCCTGGAGCTGTTTCATGGCCCAACGTTGGCCTTCAAGGATATTGCTCTGCAACTCCTCGGTAACCTGTTTGAGTATGAGCTGAATAAGAGTGGTGGCTTCATGAACATCATTGGTGCGACCTCCGGTGATACAGGGAGCGCGGCGATCTATGGTGTGCGTGGCCGGAAAGGGATTAACATCTTCATCCTCCACCCGCATGGTCGTACCAGCCCGATTCAAGCTCTGCAAATGACCACGGTCACAGACCCGAATGTCTTCAACCTTGCTGTACGTGGCACCTTTGATGATGCCCAGGCCATAGTCAAGACGCTCTTTAGTGATCTGGCGTTCAAGGATACCTATCAGCTGGGAGCCATCAACTCGATCAACTGGGCGCGGGTATTAGCACAGGTGGTCTATTATGTCTTTGCTTTCCTCAAGCTCCGTAAGAGTGGCTACGACTCCGTGGATTATGCTGTGCCAACAGGCAACTTCGGGGATATCTTTGCGGGCTATGTAGCTAAACGGCTGCTGCCGCAAGGTTGTATCAACCGGCTCATCTTGGCTACCAACGCCAACGATATACTCAGTCGCTTTGTGAATCAGGGTGAGTATGCGATTGCCGGGGCGGTAGTGCCTACGTCCAGTCCCTCAATGGATATCCAGATTGCCTCTAACTTCGAGCGCTACCTCTACTATCTCCATAATGAGGATGGCGGCAAAGTGAAGGCAGCGATGCAGCATTTCACTAGCACGGGGCGGATGAATTTAGGATGCTTCCAGGAGCAGGTACAGGATGATTTTGCCGCCCGTGCCGTGTCTGAGGAAGAGACGCTGGCTACGATCCGCCAGGTCTATCATGAGCAGAACTACCTACTTGATCCGCATACCGCAGTTGGTGTGAAAGCAGCACAGGAGCTGAAGCAAGATCGGCCTATAGTCTGTCTCGCTACGGCGCATCCAGCCAAGTTTGGTGAAGCAGTGCGCAAGGCGATTGGTAAAGACGTGGAACTGCCGCCGGTACTGGCCGGGCTGTCCCAGTTAGAGAGTCGCTGCGAGGTGATGGATGCAGATACCGAGCTGATCAGGCAGTATGTCCAAAAGAATGCCCTCCTAGCATAATCCCCCTACTCTGCTGAGTACCCTACCCAATTCGCGATCCGTATCATGACAGCTTCATGATACGGTTTGCGGTCAATCAACAGTACATACTGTTGCCTATCAACTAACAGTACTGTTGCCTATCAACTAACAGTACTGTTGCCACCCTTCAGTACATACTGTTGCCAACCCCCAATCAGTATTGCAACCTTTGCGTCGTAGGGGCAGGCCCCTGTGCCTGCCCTTTTTCAAGGACAGATGGTGGTATTGGTACAGGGCAACCACAGGGGGTTGCCCATACGATGCGGTGGAATTGATTCGGAACAGATGGTGGGATTAATTCAAGACAGATAACTAAGGTCTAGCGCGTAATTTGCTCATGCACGCTGCGCTTGATCTCATCATAGTTTTGCTGATACAGCGCAACCTTGGGATGGGTAACGGGAAGACGTTCTTTGAGGATGCTCAGGGCACGTTGAATGAGGGGGATTGCTTCTGTAGATCGCCCTCGTGCGTAGAGGAGTATGGCCAGGTTGTTCAACGAGGTTGCCACCTCAGGATGATGCTTACCCAGCATCTTCTCTCGTATAGTCAGGGCACGGCGGTAGAAGCCTTCTGCCTCTGCATAGCTTCCTTCTTCAACATGCACCGCTGCTAAACTATCCAGGGTGTTGGCTAAACCGATATGGTCTTTGCACAATGCCTTTTCTTCAATGGCCAGAACCCGGTTAAACAGGGCCACGGCCTCACTATGCCGACGCTGCTGGAAATAGCACCAGGCTAACTCGCCTAATGTAGCAGCCAGATCAGGATGCTCTGATCCCAGTGTTTTCTCCTTCGTAGCGATGATGCGCTTGAATAGAGCTTCAGCCTGGGGATAAATACCGAGCGAGCAGAGCTGGACAGCGGTATCATCATCTGCTTCTAACTGCTCTAAGGCGACAGCCGCATCAACTGCCGTGGCAGGCTGCTGTACCTTTGCCGCCAGGCTCTGATCACTAAAGAGGAGCAGGCTGAGAACAAGAACCGCGATGCTGCTCCGTAGTGCCTTCATGGCTTCACCTCTTCTGGATACGACCTTGCAGCCGAGCGCATTGCTCCTGGGTGGCTGCAATGTCAGGATGCCCTTCAGGTAACTTAGTAACAAAGATGTGTGCTGCTCTTTGGCAGAGTACTTCGGCCTCAATCAGCCTGCCCTGTTGCTCACGAAGCAAGGCCATGCTGCGTAAGCTAAAGCCCGTGCCCGGATGCTCTTTGCCTAAGTATTGCTCTCGGATTACCAAGGCCCGCTGATGCAACTTCTCGGCCTCGGCCAATTTACCTTGCTGTTGATACAGATCACCTAATCCGCTTAACCCGGCAGTAACTGCGGGGTGCTCCTTGCCAAAGAAGTTCTCCCAGATCCTGATAGCCCGTTGATAATCCCTCTCTGCCTCGACAAACAAGCCCTGCTTACGCAGTTGCTCGGCCTGATTGAACAGGGTCGCGGCAGCCAGCGGATGCTCTAAGAGGGCAGGCGGTGGAGTAGTATTATCACCAGTGCCTTGCCCTTGCACAACTCCGGCTAGACCCAGATAGGCCACCGCGCCTAATAGTAGAAGTACGTTCCTCATCATGCCTCTCCCATGATGTTGATATTAGCAGTTAACAGATCCTCGGTAACATCTCGCCAGGCAGCATGTCAACCAGGCGAGTACCACCAATGGTTGTGCATAAGCGCACCTGCGCTTTGCCTGTGCCAATCACCCTGCCAATGATAGCAGCCTCTTGGCCGTATTGGGTTTGCTGCATAGCCGCTAAAATGGCTGCGGCATCACTGTCTTTGACTAAAGCCACCAGCTTGCCTTCATTAGCGATAAAGAGCGGATCGAAGCCCAGAAGCTCGCAGGCAGCCTTAACCGCAGGCTTGCAGGGTAGCTTATTCTCCTCCAGCTCAATCACTACCTGCGACTGCTCGCTAATCTCTACCAGGGAAGTCGCCAGACCACCACGAGTAGGGTCGCGTAACACGTGCACTTCCCCTGCGGCAAGCATAGCCTCAACCAGATGATTAAGTGGCGCAGCATCACTGGTCAACGTGGTTTCAAAGCCCAGGTTCTCACGAGCAGACAGCACCGCAATCCCATGATCGCCTATCGTGCCAGAGATGATCACCACATCCCCTGCCTGGGCATTTGCGCCAGAGATGTTTATACCATCTGCAATCAGCCCAATCCCAGAGGTGTTGATGAAGAGCTTATCTGCGCTGCCTCGCTGCACTACCTTGGTATCACCTGCCGCAATCTGAATCCCGGCCTCTTGCGCTGCGGCTTGCATGGAAGCGACAATGCGTTGGAGGGTCTCGAAGGGTAATCCTTCTTCTATGATCAAGCCACAGGTAAGGGCCAAGGGTTTTGCACCCATCATCGCCAGATCATTGACTGTGCCACAGACTGCCAGCCGTCCAATATCCCCGCCGGGAAAGAAGAGTGGCGAGACCACATGCGAATCCGTAGTCAGGGCGAGCCGCTGTCCACCTATCGCAAGCACGGCAGCATCATCGAGCGAATGCGGGGCAACAGTACCCAGACCAGGGAGAATAAGCCGTGCCAGCAGGTCACGGCTCAAGATGCCGCCTGAGCCGTGACCAAGCAGCACGGTTGTTGTCGAACGGAATGGCGCAGGGCACGCAACACCTTCAAGATGCAGCGCAGTCATGCTTCTGCGTCCTGGTGGTATCTATAATAGGCAGCGCAGGCTCCTTCTGCTGAGACCATGGGCGCACCGAGTGGTGTCTGTGGCGTGCATTCTTTACGGAAGGCAGGGCATTGCTTGGTCTTCTTTCTGCCCTGTAAGATATCACCGGCAATGCAGAGCGGTGATTCCTGGGCAGTAAGATCAGCAACCGCGAACTTCCGCTCTGCATCATAGTCGGCAAACTCTGACCGTAGTCCCCAGCCACTCTGCGGGATAATGCCAATGCCGCGCCATTGCCGATCAATAGATTGGAACACCGTTTGAATCGTCCGCTGCGCAGCTGCGTTGCCCCTGAAGTCAACTACCCGTTGATACTGATTCTCTGCCTCTGCTTGCCCGGCTTCCAGTTGCTTGACTGCTGCACACAGGCCATACAGTAAATCAACCGGCTCAAAGCCGGTCACGACAATCGGCACGTGATATTTCTTGGCAATGGGCTGATACTCATGAAAGCCCATCACCGCACAGACATGGCCAGCAGCGAGAAAGGCTTGGGTGCGGCAGCCTGTACTAGCTAAGATGGCTTCCATTGCTGGTGGTACCCGCACCTGGGCAGAGATAATCGAGAAGTTCTTAAGCTGCTTTTTCTTGGCTAGCACTACAGCCATCGCATTGGCTGGCGCAGTAGTTTCAAAGCCGATGGCGAAGAAGACTACTTCCTTGCCCGGATGAGCTTCTGCCAGCTGCACTGCTTCCAGGGGCGAATAGATCACCCGCACATCAGCACCGCTGGCTCGTACCGTAAACAAGTCCTTGGTCGAACCAGGTACCCGCAGCATGTCACCATAGGAAGTAAAGATCACCCCTGGCTGTTCGGCAATGGCAATGGCTTTATCAATCTGCTCCAGCGGGGTAACGCATACCGGGCAGCCTGGACCATGCACCAGCTCAATCTGCGGTGGTAGTAGGGCATCCAGGCCATGCCGGAGAAAGGCGTGGGTCTGACCACCGCAGATTTCCATGATCACCCAGTTTTGCGTTACCAGGGATGCAATCTCACGGAGTAGGGTCTGTACCTGTTCCGGGCTACGATATTCCTCAAGATAGGGCATGGCCAGCACCTGCAACGTCTTTAATCAGCTGTAAGGTTGCCTGCGCCTCGTCTTCATTCATCAAGCTGATGGCAAAGCCAGCATGGACAAGGGCATAATCCCCAATCTTCGCTTCAGGCATATAAGCAAGACAGATCTCTCTGGCTATACCACCAAAGTCAATCTTGGCCATGCTCAGGCTATCTTTCTCGTAAATATCGGTCAGTTTGCCAGGAACGGCGAGGCACATGATTCACCTTTGCTTGGGGATTGCCTGAGTTTCAGGGATTGCGATCTCTCTGTGAGGGTACACCCTGCTGCCTGCTTGTGCAAGAGGAGCATGGAGTAAAGCTGCGTTAGGCGAGAAAAAGGATACTCGATGCGAATCTGTCGTGATACGTATCACGACGTTGGCATGATACGTATGATGAACCTGCCATGATACGTATCACGGCATCGGGATGATACCTATGACGGCACAGGCATGATACCTATCACGACGCAGAAAGGATCAGTATCCTTTTTATAGTGGGATAGGAATCGTGGTGGGGGCGAAGCTACCGTCTCACCTGGCAAGAGGTAAGACAGTAGCCAAGCTCAGTTACTTGGACAGAACTCTGCTGCGGTCAGTACGCCGTCGTTGTTGAGATCTTTTGTAGCGAACATCTCCTGCGCGTAGTCACTTCCCCGAGGATGCTGGACAGCGAGAAACTCTGCCAGCGTAACTTGGCCGTCTTTGTTAGCATCAAGCTCAGTAAAACGCTGGGGGCATCTCATGCCTCTGCCTTGCCTACCCATAGGTTGGGCCAAAGCAGAGCCTGCAATCAGGGTGATGCTCAATGCAACCACTGCTGTCTTCAAAACCTTCATAGCGTCCTCCGTCTGTTTGGTGATCATGGCGCAGCGTGACTGCTGCTGCGTCTCTTTCCTTGCGGCTGTAGAGTACACTATGAATGTAAAGGAATTCTTTCAGCAGACCAGGATATTGTAAAGGCATTGTAAAAGGTAGGCTTGGCTCATCATCGGGCAAAGCACCATATTAACGCTCTGTCATCGCCAAGGCCACTACTGCCTGCCCCAAGGCTAACCCACCATCATTGGCAGGCACCTGCTGATGCACGTACACTGTGAAGCCTGCCTCGGTAAGTCCCTGACGGACAAGCTGAAGCAAGGTCTGGTTCTGCCACACACCGCCGGATAAGGCAACTTCGTTCAGGCCGGTTACGTCACGGGCCTGCTGACAGAGGTCAATGGCCAGCCAGGCAATAGCTTGATGAAATCGTGCTCCGATCAGGCCAACAGGCTCGTTGGCACGGAGATCGCGGATGATCGCCTTGAACAGTTCCTTGACCTGGATGATGTCGTCAATCGTGTAGGGGTATGCCGCTGCTGAGTCTATGAATGGCTTGGATAGCACTTCCAGTTCCATTGCGGCCTGAGCTTCATAGCAAACATGATTGCGAATGCCAATTAAACTGGCAACCGCATCAAAGAGCCGCCCGATTGAAGAGGTAAGCGGAGCATTGAGCTGTTTGTCCACCTGGTGCTTGATGACGCTTGCTGCCTGCTTGTCTATGTTGAGCAGGAAAGGCAGACCATCAAGGTCAAGGTCGAGCGTGTACGCATAGCCGAGAGCAATACGCCAGGGATGCCGGATAGCTGCATCCCCGCCAGGCAGGGGCAGGTATTCCAGATGGGCCAATCGCTCAAAGCCTGCGTAGGAGACAAGCAGTACCTCCCCGCCCCAAATCTTGCCATCAGTGCCGTAGCCTGTGCCATCAAAGGCCAGGCCAATCAGGTTTCTCTCGGTCAGGCCATTGTCTGCCATGCAAGCAGCAATATGGGCATGATGATGCTGGACCGCAATCTTCTGGAGGTCTAACTTCTGCGCGTAGCGGGTACTGAAATAATTGGGATGCAGATCATGGGCCACGAGTTCAGGCTGAATGCGGAAGAGGCGGGAGAAATGATCAACGCTCTGCTCAAAAACCGCGCAGGTTGCTGCATCCTCCATCTCGCCAATATGCTGACTGAGAAACGCCTGCTGGCCATCTGCAAGACAGAAGGTGTTCTTCAGTTCACCACCCACAGCCAGTAAAGGCCTTGCTGCTGCAAAGGGGAGCCGCACAGGATAGGGTGCATAAGCTCGGCTGCGGCGCAGGAAGATAGGGGTTGGCTGTGTTCGGTCAAGCTGCACTACCGAATCATCGCAACGCATTGAGATGGAACGATCATGGAGCAGGAAGGCATCTGCTAAGACGAGAAGGCGGCTAAGAGCTTCGTCATTCTCTGCGGCAAGAGGTTCGCCACTGCGGTTGCCACTGGTCATCACCAGGATGGCAGGCGCAGGCGACTCCTGGTTCAGAACCGCATCGGTTTGATTGAGTAGCAGGTGATGCAACGGGGTGTAAGGCAGCATGAAGCCGAGCTGATCCAGCTTAGGGGCAACATCAAAGAACGCATCGGGCTGCTTCTTATCCAACAAGACCACAGGCCGTTTATACCCTTGGAGCAGTTCTGCCTCTAGCCTACTGACCTGGCACACTGCACTAACCGCCTCGATATCTGCGGCCATGAGAGCAAAGGGCTTGTCTGGTCGATGCTTGCGGCGGCGAAGCTCGGCAACCGCAGCGGCATTCCCTGCATCACAGGCCAGATGAAAGCCGCCTAAGCCTTTGACCGCTAGAATACCGCCCTCGCGCAAGATGCGCCGTGCCTTAAGGATAGATTCGAGCGAGGACAGCCTCTTGATCCCAGTATCCTTCTTCCATAAGAGAACACGTGGGCCGCAGTGCGGGCAGGCAGAAGCCTGGGCATGGAAACGGCGATCAAGTGGGTTGTCGTATTCGCTCTGGCACTCAGGGCAAAAGGGAAAGGCAGCCATCACGGTATGCTGCCGGTCACAGGGCAGATCATTGATGATGGTAAAGCGTGGCCCGCAATTGGTGCAGCTGAGGAAAGGGTACAGGTAGCGTCTGTTCGTAGGATCAAACAGTTCCTGTTCGCAGTTGCGACAGATGGCTGCATCTGGGGGCACAGGTTGCCTGTATCCAGGTTGCACTACTGACGGTAGGATGGTAAAGGCCGTCTCTTCACTACGCACTGCTTCAGGCTGGATGATCAATGAATCAATCCGGGCTAACACAGGTGCCTCTTCTTGCAGACAGCGCAGGAAATACTCGATATCCTCGGTTTGCCCTTGGGCTGTAATCTCTACGCTACCCGAGGTATTCCGTACCCAGCCGCATAGCTGTAGTCCTTTGGCCAAGCCATAAACAAAGGGCCGGAAGCCAACCCCTTGCACTATCCCGCGCACATGGATACGGACTGCCTTGGTGTTGCGCAGAATCGTTGGTTCAGACTCGCACATCCAATACATCTATCAACCGTCCATAGTAATAGTCCCGCACCAACGCAGTCAGGGCGGTATAGTCAGCCACGTTGATGACAATGCTGCTCACTGCTGACCCAGCAAAGCCTGACAGGCCACCTGAGCCATTGCCAGTAATCGTCATGACCTCGCCCACAGGCCCATCTTCCTTCATGCTGATGAGATTCAAGCGCAGCCAGTTATTCTTACTATCAAACACCGCCTGAATGCGCAGCATCTCCGAAGCAGAGGCTGTGCCGCTGATCAAACTCACATAAGGCAGGTTAGCCTCACTACTGCTCAAAATACCGATGCCACTGGGGTGCGAGAGACCGTTAATCAATAAAACCGAGCGCAGTCGCCGCCGGTAGGTGCCGCTGCGCGGAGTACCGTGGCCAGTGTAACGGGTTGAGAGAGAAACGGTATATTCATTCTGCCATGCCTCGTTCTGGGCAGGTATGTCTGGCACTAGGACAATGCTTGAATCGGAAATCGGCCCGAACTGCGATTGCACCTGCCTGCCACTGCGCAGCCCCTCAATCACGCATTCATTTCCCTCAAGCTCTGGATTAAAGAGCAAGTTACTGCCGTTCAGCTGAAGCACGCCCTTGTCGTACAGGACATCCTTGAGATGCAGCCGAGTGTCTTCGGTGCTTTCGATCACTGGTACTTTCTCGACCATAGGCCGTTTCTCAAGGTCAGCCTGATAGTGAATCTCCTTGTGGAAATTCGCTGTCGCATGAATCTGCACATGCAGGGTTTCAGCAACTGGCGGCAACGGGTCATCTGGGCTATCTAAGCGGCCTGTGAAGGAAAGCGTAAAGACAAGGCTATCGTCTAAGTTGATGTGATCACCGTTGATCAGCCCTTTCTGCACAGTCTGGATAAGCGCACTGATAGCGGACTTAGCCAAATCCGGGGTCAGGGCTGGATTGATGGCCGTCATGCCTGCGGCAATCTCGTCCGTACCAAGATAATTGTTGGGCACAAAACGTATTCTGTAGGACTGGGGCACAGTCAGGGCGTTGACCTCAAGTTTGCAGCGGATGGCAACAGGCATGGCAGTTCTCCATTGCAGAGGGGGAAGGTGATGAAAAAGATAGGATTTATCAGCAGCCAACTTAAAAAGCTGGGCATATTCTGTCAAGCCTTTTTTTGACCTGTCGGATGGATGCTGCTCCAGAAAAAGTACCACCGTTCTTTTTTTAAAAGTACTACCGTAAAGTGATCTAAACTACGGTAGTACTTTGACCCAATCTACTACCGTAGATTGATCCAGTTTACGGTGGTACTTTTACCTAAACTACGGTAGTACTTTTATCCAATCTACTACCGTTATTTTTTTGAGAGAGGAGCGGTGAGGTCTTTGGGAGATGGGAATCAGTGGGTAACAGCCGAGATAATTAGTGCTTTTTAACTGCGGCGGTAGCCAGAAAAAGAAACCGAGCAGCCCGACTATGCGTTGTCAGGCTGCTCGGTTGTAGGAATCATCGTGCGTTGTTACTTCCAGGTTGCTGGATCCCAGAAGCGCATTTTGCTGAAATCGCCATGCTCCTGCGGTTCTGTTATTAGGCAATTTTCCTCATCCTTACATTCCTCGGATTTATTGATGCCGAAGATCTTGAAGTGCATATACCTCTTAACCTCTTTAGGAAGATACGGGATTGTTTTCTTGATATTATCCCATCTTCCAGAGCGTCTGTCGAATACGGTCTCAGGGGTGGTGTACTGCTCATCAATCCAAGTGAGTAAGCTGCCGCTTGGCACCAAACCACCCCATGCTTCCTCCCTGTTTTCGTTATCAGGATGGAGCATCAAGCTGTAGAACTGAACAGCCTCTTCATTGCAGTCACCGTCTGGATTAGATTCCTTACATTTTGCATTCTCCTCATTTTTGTTTTCAATATCGTAGGATATATATGGGGCAACAATATTGAAGAGGTTGTTGATGGAATCTGCGGAGGCCATGTGTACGATGTTCTTGTACGGAAGCTTAGGCTCTAGCAATACAATTTTGTTAACAACAATCGCTCCCATGCTGTGACCAACTAGTGTTATCTTGATCCCAGGCATGTTTAGTTTTTCAAGGAAACTGTACAACGCTCCAGAGCCTGGTTGACGTTTAGGCAGAGCACTAGTATATTCTGTTGTTTTTGTACATGCTTCTTCTAATTGTTTCAAACCCAAATCACTTGGAGTGTAAAACAAGGTATTGGTGCGCCGTAGCATGATATCCCAGGCTGATTTAGGCATGGTGTAGGCAAAGGGGGTGGTGATTGCCTTGATTGGGCTGCTTAGAATCCAGCGTGCATTCCTGCCAAGATTGCGTGGCAAGTCATCGCTCTTTCCTGCATAGGAAACATTAAAACTTTCATTTGTAGCATAGCAAATCTCCTGGTTAAACTCATTCTCTTTTCTAGTTATGGCATCTACCATATGTTCCCCAGTAACAAACCATGATTTAGGTGCATTCACAATGGAGTTCCCAATATCTGTCAAAAGGTAGAACGGAGAGCTGAACCAGGTGAATGCTTTGTTTTGAGACTCTTCCCCTTGCCTGATTCTTAACAGATGATCTTGATACGTTGACCATCCACGAGAATCCCAGTTGACAAAGATTGGATATATCGGGTTTTGCTTCTGATTGTCTTCCTGTATATCCTTATATATTCTTTCCGCCCGCTCCAACGACTCCTCTGGGTTATTCAAACCACCATGAACAAACAAGAGCACTTCAGCTTCTTTCCCAGCTTGCTGTTGCTTTTGTTGAAATTCCTTTATTCCTGTTATAATATTATTCAAATAGGTCTCTTGGATACAAGCATCTCCATCGCACCCTATAGGCTTCAGTTCTCCGTCTCGGTCTATCGAGATGACATGCTTAGCAAGATCAGGTGACAGCGGTGGAGCATTCTTGTGCAACGCCCCACATCCAGAGAGTAGCACCGCAAGAGCGCAACTCAGCAATGTATGCTTTTTCATGATACAGCTCCTTCTTCGGGTTAGATGATAAGTAGTTTTGCTACAAGTAAAGCATCACAATGAAGGATATGTCAATTTGTTTCTCCAGCATGGTTCCCCCGCACCTTATCCACCAACCAGTCTGCCCGCGCCGCGCTTCAGAGCCGTACATGGAGAGGTGTTGCCGAGAGCTTAATGCCCAAGGCATGAAGCAGCTTGAGCATCGTGTCATAGTGCAGCTTCACGCCAGGCGCGAGCAGCTTATGTAGGTTCTCGCTGCCAAGGTCGGCATCTTTGGCAAGCTGTGTCATGCCGCGAGCGTGCGCCACGTCACGGACAGCGGCAAGGAACACATCGGGATTGGCATCTTCCAAGGCAGCGGTCAGATACTCCGCAATGGTCTCCTCATCGTCGAGGTAGTCAGCAGCATTAAAGGGAACAGGTTGTGCCATAGCTCACTCCGCATCTAAAGCCCGCGCCATCTCAATGGCACGTTTGATGTCGCGCTTCTGCGAGGACTTGTCGCCGCCCAGCAGAAGCAGATAGATCACGTCGCCGCACCGGGTGTAATAGATACGGTAGCCAGGGCCGACATGCACCCGCATTTCCGATACCCCACAACCAACTGCCTCGCAGTCGCCGAAGTTGCCATGTTCGGCAGCCCGGATGCGGTGGGCGATGCGGGCGCGGCCAATCTTGTCTTTCAAGGCGGAGAGCCAAGCGTCGAACTCATCCGTCCGCAGAAACGTGTTCATTCGTTCAGTGTAGTCTGTGCAGACATGTCTCTGCAATGGCTAACTGTACTCTGATTCCCCCGCACCTTATCCACCAACCAGTCTGCCCAGGCAGCCATACCTTCACCAGTCTTGCTTGATACTGGGAAGACCGTCAGGTTAGGGTTGAGAATCTCCACACCTTGCCTAAAGTAATCCATATTGAACGGCACGTAGGGCAGCAGGTCGGTCTTGTTGATGATCAGCACCTGCATTCCCATGTACATACCAGGATATTTATACGGCTTGTCATCGCCTTCTGGGATCGAGGCAATCAGCACATTGAGATGCGTACCCAGCTGGAAGTTGGCTGGACAGATCAGGTTGCCGACATTCTCTACCAGCACTAAATCCAGATCGTGCAGGGGCAGCGAAGGCAAAGCATTGGCCAGCATCACTGCATCTAAATGGCATTCGCCACCGGTGTTGATCTGCACTGCTGGTAGGCCTGCGGCCCGCGCCTTATCAGTATCAATGGAGCTGGCTAAGTCACCTTCAATCACTCCGAACTGCAAGCGTCCCTGCAAGGCCTCCAGGGTTTTGAGGATAAAGCTGGTCTTGCCTGCGCCTGGCGAGGCCATGATGTTGATGCCATACACCCCTGCATGTTCGAGCAGGTGGCGATTACTGGCTGCGATGGTGTCGTTAGCGGACAGGATTTTCTCGACAACTTGCACTCGGGTGGTGGCGGTGCTACTGCACATTATGCAATCTCCAATGAATTATTCAACGTCAATACTCTGTACATAAAACTCACGACCTTTACTTACGTGCACCGAGAGGCTAGCGCAAACCGGGCAGGTAAAGGTCACACTATCTGGCTGGAAGAGATGACCGCAGGTATTGCAGGTCATCTCACCAGGGATGCGCGTAAAATGCAATAATGCGCCTTCCGCTAAGGTGTCTTTGGCTATAATGTTCCAATACAACTGCACCGAGTCATCTACAATGGAAGAAAACTGGCCAATCACCAGACTAATCTGCTTCACCATTCTGGTGCCAGCGTGTTTGAGCACAATATCAAGAATGCTCTGGGTGACGGCAAGCTCGTGCATGGATTACTCTGGCCAGGTGATCAGGTCAAGGGAACAATGAGGACGTTGGTTAGCATAACCTGCTCCAATGCCAAGGGAAACGCTTCCTGGCAGCGTAAAGTATGACTGCGCTCTTGTCAAGGGCTTTGCTGCGAGGAAGGGACTGCTGTCAGGCGGGAAAAAGGTTACTCGATGCGATTGGAATCCTACGGGCGATGAAATGGAAAAAGGTTACGTAACCCAGGAGGCATTCTACGCTCGATGAAATAGAAAAAGGTTGAGTAACCTTTTTTATATTCTACGAGCGATGAAACCCAAAAAGGTTACGTAACCCAGGAAGCATTCTACGCCCGATGAATTGTAACTGGGTTGAGTAACCTTTTGGGCGGGGGATGGGAATCGTTAGGTGGAAAGGAAAGCAAGGTCGGTTTACGAACCGACCCTGCGCATCTTATATCCCCAACGCCTTGGCCACGCCCGCGCCATAGGCGGCATCCGCCTTGGCGCAGTTGGCAATGTGCCGCCGTTTGACTGCTTCCGGCGCGTCGCCCATCGCTCTGGCGGTGTTGTCGAAAAGCACTTGCTGCTGCGCCGGAGTCATTAGACGGAAGAGATTGCCCGGCTGCGTGTAATAGTCGCCGTCATCCTCGCGGTGGCTCCAGTGATCCGCCGCGCCGCTGATGGCCAAAGCAGGCTCGCGGGCCTCTCGCTGCTCCTGCCACTCGCCGTAGCTGTTTGGCTCATAGCCCAGCGTGCTGCCGAAGTTGCCGTCCACCCGCATCGCCCCATCGCGGTGGTAGCAATGCACGGGGCAGCGGGCGCGGTTGACCGGTATCAGATGGTGGTTCACGCCCAAGCGGTAGCGTTGCGCGTCGCCGTAAGAGAAAAGCCGTCCTTGCAGCATCTTGTCTGGCGAGAAGCTGATGCCCGGCACGATGTTCGCGGGATTGAACGCCGCCTGCTCGACCTCAGCGAAGTAGTTGTCCGGGTTGCGGTTCAGCTCCAGCACGCCCACGTCGAGCAGCGGATAGTCCTTGTGCGGCCAAACTTTGGTTAGGTCAAAGGGATTGAACGGGCAGCTCTTGGCCTGCTCGTCGCTCATCACTTGGATCTTCATATCCCATCTCGGAAACTCGCCCTTCTCAATGCTCTCATACAAATCGCGCTGATGGCTTTCGCGGTCTTTGCCGATGATCGCTTCCGCCTCCGCGTCCGTGAGGTTCTTGATCCCCTGCTGTGTCTTGAAGTGGAACTTCACCCAAATGCGTTCGCCCGCAGCGTTGATCAGGCTGTAGGTGTGGCTACCGAACCCGTCCATGTGCCGGTAGGATTGAGGAATGCCGCGCTCGCTCATGGTGATGGTGATTTGGTGCAATGCCTCAGGCAGGTTCGTCCAGAAGTCCCAGTTGTTGCGCGCGCTACGGAGATTGGTGCGCGGGTCGCGTTTCACTGCGTGGTTGAGGTCAGGGAACTTGAGCGGGTCTTTGAGAAAGAAAACCGGGGTGTTGTTGCCCACTAAATCCCAGTTGCCCTCCTCGGTGTAGAACTTGATGGCAAAGCCGCGAATGTCGCGCTCTGCATCTGCCGCGCCGCGCTCGCCCGCAACTGTGGAGAAGCGGACGAACACCTCGCTTTGCTTGCCAATCTGCGCGAAGATATTGGCCTTGCTGTATTTGCTGATGTCATGCGTGACGGTGAACGTCCCATACGCGCCAGAACCTTTGGCGTGCATCCGCCGCTCCGGGATCACTTCGCGGTCGAAATGAGCGAGCTTCTCCAGGAACCACACGTCTTGCAGGAGCATCGGCCCGCGTGGCCCGGCGGTTATCACATTCTGATTGTCCGCGACTGGTGCGCCCACGTTGCTGGTCAGCTTCTTCTCGTTGCTCATTGTGTGACTCCTTCGTCAACCTGAATTCCCAGATGCTGCTGAAGACATTGGCTCAATGCTGTAAGCTGCTCCAATGCCAAGAAAATGCTGTTTGGCAGCGTAAATCTCAATGGCAGCGTTGTCAAGAACTTTGTTGAGGGGGAGGGATTGTTATCAGGCGGAGAAAAGGATACTCGATGCGAATTTGCCGCGTGCTGATAGCCCCTACGACGCAAAGGTTTTTAGCATCAGCACCGCGTGCTCAGTCCTCAATGACTGCCTTGCTCTCATAAGCCAGCTCCTCTTCGCCAATTGTCAGCACCTTGCCATCCTTCCCTGTAATGCGCACCTTTGTCCCGTCGTGCTCAACCTTGTCCGCATACAAGGCTGCCCCTGAACGCAAGATAATCACTTGGGTCTCGGTTCTCGTTTTGATGCCCAACGGCTTCAAGACCGCCCGCTTCAGCGCATCACGCTTACTGCCTGGCAGGAACAGCACCAGCGAGGCCATTACCAGTACGCTTAGTCCAGCTAGAAGCACAGCTTTGCCGACCTGTCTTCTCCCATGTTTGGGCCGGATTTTGCCTCTGCGTACCTCAAAGTGAGTATAGACTCGGTTGTCAAGCCTGCATTCTTCTGGCAGCCTTTTGAGAGCTGGAATACAAGAGAGGCAAGTACCGCTTTCCTCATGCACTAGGCTATCGCATTGTTCACAGATGCGCTTGGAGTTCTTGCTGGCTGAGGAGAAGGCAAGGTCTTTTTGGAACATGAAGATATTGCCGCAGTCTGGACAACGGAGCTTCTGCTGGCTGCTAATCTGATCGGCATGTTCAATCAAGTAGTATTTACCGCACATGCCACACTGGAATTTCATGGGGTGCTTCTCCTATTCTGCTGCTAACTCCGTCAGTATGACGCTCTCCCTCCTAAATCCAGAAGGGAAAAAGAACCTTGAATGCAAGGCTACTTTCAACGTACAATGGCCCATCCGCAATTGCAAGACCCTTTGTACACAAGAGAAGCAGACGATGAGCTTTCCTATAGATACAGTTGTTGCCCTCCTGCAAAAGGAGGTGGCTGGCTATCAGGTACCGATTGTTGACCTGATTGCCGCTCAGACTGAAGACCCCTTTAAAGTGCTCGTGGCCACGATCCTCTCAGCCCGAACCAAGGATGAGGTTACAGCAGGAGCAGCACGGCGGCTCTTTGCTCGCGCTGATAGTGCAGAAGCCCTGGCCCAGCTCTCACCCACCGAACTGGAAAAGCTGATCTATCCTGTTGGCTTCTTCCGCAACAAGGCCAAATATCTGGCGGTGCTACCCGGTGTGCTCCAGCGCGACTACCAGGGACAGGTGCCAGGCACCATAGAAGAGCTACTCCGTTTACCAGGTGTGGGCCGTAAGACCGCGAACCTGGTTGTGGCTGTCGCCTTTAAGCAGCCTGCTATCTGCGTCGATACCCATGTCCATCGAATCATGAACCTCTGGGGCTATGTGCAGACCACTACGCCGACCGAGACCGAGTTTGCCTTACGCGCCAAGCTGCCTAAGCAGTATTGGCGCAGCATCAATGCCCTGTTAGTCGCCTTTGGCCAAGGCACCTGCAAGCCCCGCGCGCCGCACTGTGATTGCTGCGTGCTCACCGGAATCTGTCCTCGCCTCGGTGTGGTACCGCGCAAGGTGCCAAGTCGCTCCGAAGCCCTGCGCCTGGTTTCCTGGAACGTCAATGGCCTACGCGCAGTATGGGAAAAGGGCTTTCTTTCTGCTGTGCAAAGCCTTGATCCAGACATCCTCGCTGTGCAAGAGATTAAAGCCCTGCCAGAACAGCTGCCTGAAGCCCTGCGCAGTCTGCCTGGCTACCAGGTCTGGTGGTATCCAGCCTGGAAGAAAGGCTACTCTGGGGTCGCGGTCTTCAGTAAGAAGCAGCCGCTCAAGGTGCTCTACGGTCTTGGCCAGGAGGACTTTGATAGCGAAGGGCGGGTGCTGACTTTGGAGTTTGCGGACTTCTACTTGGTCACAGCCTACTTTCCCAATGCCCAGGATGGACTACGGCGTTTAGCTTTCAAGCTGGCGTTCAATCAGGCGATGCACGCGCATCTCAAGCAGCTGCTCGCGACAGAGAAAACCGTGCTCCTCTGTGGTGATCTCAACGTAGCACACCGGGAGATTGACCTGGCTCGACCAGGAGACAATGGGCAGAATCCGGGCTTCTCGCCTGAGGAGCGCGCAGGGTTAGATGAGATCCTGCAAGAGGGATACCTTGATACCTTCCGCCTCTTCCATCCAGAGCCGCATCGCTATACCTGGTGGAGCTATCGTGCTGCTGCGCGAGAGCGGAATGTGGGATGGCGGATTGACTACTTTCTGGTTGACGCGAAGAGTCAGAGCAGAGTGCGAGCAGCAGAGATTCATGCGGAAATCCAAGGCTCAGACCACTGTCCGGTGAGCATTACCTTGAGGTAAAAGAGAGGAGCGGGAAGAAGCGTCACTCGCCTAGCGCGCCTTCCTCGATACCTACTACCGCGATCCCTGCTTTATTCGCTGCGGCGAGCATGGCCTCGCGGTCAAAGATGAGGGACTGGCCTGCTTCCACAGCCAGCACTGCTCCTTTGACTGCGGCCAGCGTCTCGATGGTGCGCGCGCCAGTGGCAGGGAGATCAAAACGGAAGTCCTGACCTGGCTTCTTCAGCTTGACAACCACAGCCCCAGAGCCTGCTAATTCTCCACCGCGCCGGATCGCTGCGTCAGTGCCTTCAATGGCCTCTACCGCGAGCACGCTGCCCTCTCGTACCACTACACACTGGCCAATATCCAGCTTGCCGATTTCCCGCGCTATCCGCCAACCAAAGCGGATGTCTAGCCATTGCTCTGCTGTTGGCTTGCGCTTACCCAAGATACCTTTAGGGAAGAGCAGATGCTCAAGATAACAGGTTGAGGCCAGCACGCTGATGCCCTCTTCTTCGAGGGCCGCAGCCACAGCTCTGAGGATCGAATCATCTAGTTTGCTATCAATCTTGTTCCATAAGCTCAGCCCTTTGAGATCAGGGAGAATGTCCCGGAAGATCCTGGTCTTGGTGATCGTGCCACAGAATACGGTCTCGGTCACGCCTTGCTCATGGAAGAACTTGATGATCCGGCCTAACTGCCCCAACTTCACCCAGCAGGAGGCCGCAGCTAGATGCTCGAGTTCAGGCTGGGTCTCATGCTGATGGCAGATCGCCATCACGCGGCGACCACGTGCCTTGGCAGCTTCAGCAAAGAGGAGCGGGAACTGGCCACCACCTGCGATGAGACCGATGGTATCTGCCATCACCCCTCCTCTGTCCGCTTCACCACCCCTCGCCTGCTAGTTCTAAAGAACTCTACCAGATGCAGCACTTCCGGTGAATCTGCCAGCTCCTGCTCGGTTTGGGTGAGTGCGTCTTGCAGCACCACATCTGGCGCAGCCCGGAAGATGAGCTTGAAGGCCTGCTCGATCCGCTCGATGGTGTCACGGCTCATCCCGTTACGGCGCAAGCCGATCTTGTTCACGCCAGTAATCCGCATCTGATTGCGGGTACCAGCGAGGATCACGTAAGGCGGCACGTCCAGCGAGATGCCAGACATCCCACCAATATACGTGTAGGCACCAATCCGGCAAAACTGATGCACAGCCACCAGTCCGCCCAAGTTGGCATAGCTGCCAACCTCAACATGCCCGGCCAGCGTCGCCACATTGGACATGATTACATGGTCGTGGAGAATGCAGTCGTGCGCCACGTGACAGTAGGACATCAACATGCAATGGTTGCCGATGACCGTTCTCGATCGGCCTGCCACGGTTCCCCGGTGAATGGATACGTATTCCCTGATATGGTTGCCGTCACCAATGAGCAACTCTGTGGGTTCGCCTTGATAGTGCATATCTTGCGGTGGCGAGCCTATCGAGGAGAAAGAGCCGATGTGATTGCCCTGGCCGATACGAGTGGGGCCAGATATGACTGCATGGGCATCGACAATCGTGTCCGCGCCAATGACTACCTCTGCGCCAATCACGGCGTAGGCTCCGATGGACGCGCTAGGATGAATCTCTGCCTTGGGGTCAATCACGGCAGCGGGATGGATAGGCATGTTCTGTCTGTACAGGGGATCAGGTAAAGGCGGCCAGCAGTTCAGCTTCCACTGCCAACGTGTTATCAACATAGGCTTTGCCCGCCATCTTGGTGAGTTTGCCCTTCTGACGCAGCATCTCCAGCTTGTAGATGATTTGATCACCCGGACGCACCATGCGGCGGAAGCGCACCCCGTCAAGCCCAGCAAAGTAGAAGAGCTTGCCCGTAATATCATCAGCCGAGAGATAGGCCAGCACTGCCCCGGTTTGGGCCATGCCTTCCAGCATCAGCACACCGGGCATGACAGGCTCGCCAGGAAAATGCCCTTGAAAGAATGGTTCACCCATGGATACGTTCTTCAGGCCAGTAATGGTTTTCCCGCGCTCATAGTCCAGTATCCGGTCTATCATGATGAAAGGATAGCGGTGCGGCAGCAGGTTGAGTATCCCTTTAATGTCCAAGGAAGACACGGCTGCTGCCGTTGCGGTTGTGTCGGTCATAGTGCTCTTGATACAGATGTG
This sequence comes from Candidatus Electronema sp. PJ, assembly GCF_048287395.1. NCBI lineage: Bacteria > Pseudomonadati > Thermodesulfobacteriota > Desulfobulbia > Desulfobulbales > Desulfobulbaceae > Candidatus Electronema > Candidatus Electronema sp. PJ. The sequence goes on from NZ_JBLWEO010000006.1 coordinate 36,854, forward strand.
TAGGGTTTCTATGAAGAGAAAGGGCGACCCCTCGGCTCGCCCTTACCTTGTATATTTTCTCGCTCGACGTTTTCTCAAAACATCGGGCGACATTTTCCAGAAACGTCGCTCGACATTTTCTCAATTTCTCGAGCGACGTTTTTTAAAAACCTCGAGCGAGGTTTACTCACACTCTCGCTCGATACTGGTACCTACTCTCGCTCGACAGTGGGAGGAAGTGTCGCTCGACACTCGCTGCTTCCCTCGCTCGAGTCTCTGTCATTACCTCGCTCGACATTTTTTCAAAACATCACTCGATGTTTTCCAGAAACGTCGAGCGACATTTTCTCAATTTCTCGCTCGAGGAATTGGCCCAGCCTCACTGTTGGCCGATCAACTCTGCCACCTGTTTGCGCAACTGCCGCAACTCCTTGAGCATTTCTGGTAAACGACTGAAGACCGCAGAGGCTTTACCCCACTGCTTGATCTCAATCGCAGGCACGCCGCCCACCACAGCCCCCTTTTTCTGATCATTATGCACGCCTGCCAAGCCCGCGACCATCACCCCGTCTTCTAGGTGCAGATGCCCGCTGACAGCAGCCCTGGCTGCGAGCACCACGTTGCGGCCCAGTGTACTGCTCCCGGCAACACCTGACTGGCCTACCAGGATCGAATTTTCGCCAATCACGCAGTTATGACCCACCATGACCTGGTTATCCATGCGCACGCCTTGCTTGATCCAGGTCACGCCAAAGGCAGCGCGGTCAACACAGGTGTTGGCCCCGATCTGCACGTCGTCATCAAGGCGGACAGTGCCCACTTGCGGCTTGCTGACATGTGCACCAGTGGCTGGATCAGTGGCGAAGCCAAAGCCGTCGCTGCCAATAATGGCTCCGTGATGCAGCACCACCCGATTGCCCAGAGTGCAGCCGTAGGCAACCACGGCATTAGCATGAAGGACGCAATCATCGCCGATCTCCACATCATCACCAATCACCACGCCCGGCTCGATCTGCACCCGATCCCCGATGCGCACCCGGTTGCCAATGCAGACCAAGGGGCCGATAGACACTTGGGCGCTGATGATGCAAAAGCGTCCGATCACGGCCCGCTCGTGAATGCCAGTTGCGCGGAAATCCTCAGCCAAGAGATGGTTGTGAATCCGAGCCGCAGCCAAATCCACGTTGCTGACTTTGAGCAGCGGTAGCTCAGGGCCGCTCAAGTCGAGTGGGGCAATGCAGGCCGAGGCCTTACTCTTAGCTAATTGAGGAGCCAGCTTTTTGCTGTTAATAAAGGTCAGCTGACCAGGTTCAGCCAGCTCGATGCTGTTGAGGGCGGTGATAACCAGGCTGCTGTCGCCTTCCACTGTCCCACCAACCAAGGCGGCCAAGTCCGCAAGGCGTACTGTTTTCATGTTATTCCTGATAAAACGTTTGCCTGTCACCGTAACAACCGGACGAACCCGGCCTACTCAAAGTGACAGTCAGAAGTAAAGGCCTGCGTAACGCTGTGCGCTTGCATCACCTCGAAGCTGAGGCAGTCAGTGAGTCCCCATTCTTTATCCGCCCGCGAGCGGTGCAGATGCAAGCCCAGCTGCCATAAGGCAGCATCAATATGCACAACTTTAGCAACTCCCAGCACAACGGAGGCCTGCACTGACTCAAGAATGTGCCAAGCAGTTGGTCTCCAGGCTCTCTTACTGAAGGTATTGGCAACTTCGGTCAGCACAGCATCGGTGGTCAGGACAAGTGCCTTTGCTCGTGCCAAGGTCATGCTCACCTGCACGGCCTGCTGATGAAGCGCATCTTGAGCGTTGCTCAGGGCAACAAAAGCAGCAGTATCCCAGAACACCGTCTCAGGCATCGCGCTTTGCTGTTCCGTAGAGATAATGATCGTGCTGGCTCGCTAGATCAGCAAGACCGGTGTCTATTGCCTGATGAGCGAGTTGATAGATCGGGGCTACAGGCGTAACTGCCTCTGGCTTAACCGCTTCCCTGAACTGCTGCAACAGATGGAGCAGTTCAGGCAGTTGCTCTGCAGGAAGCGCGTCAATCGTTTGGTATATCTGATGCTTGACACTCAGTTCAACGGGCATGGGCTACTCCTATCTACTCACAAGTGCTGCGGGATACGCTATCAAGTAGAATAGCGTATTGAGTGCTCAGGGTAAAGGAAAACAGTGCGCCGTTGTTCCTCGAAGGCAGCCAGTTCTTCCTGCCAAGACTGTTCCAGTTCGATGAGGTCTGCGCCTTGCTGCACAGCCTCGCGCACACGTTGATCTCCCAGGATTAAGTCGATGGGCAACTTATGGTATTCGTACTCATAGGGTGGCTGTTTCCAGGCAAAGTCGTTTGGGTAAAGGTGCAGCAGGGCCTCGAGCAAGGCAAGGCTGAGGCGATAGGCAAGGAAGCGGCGCGGTTCCGTGACATGGAGATGAAAGCCTGCGCAGGTCTGGCCAGCCCATTTACCAGAAGTCGGCTCAAAGCAGATTGGGCGAAGCACGCAGCCGGGCAAGTCGGTGCGGCTTAACCGGGCAAGCACCTGCTGCGGCTTGATGAATGGAGCACCAACCAGCTCAAAGGGCAGCGTGGTGCCGCGCCCTTCAGAGATGTTGCAGCCTTCCCAGATCACCTGACCAGGATAGACCAGAGCGGTCAAGGGCGTGGGCATGTTAGGCGAAGGAAAGACCCAGGGTAAACCGGTATCGGCAAAAAACATCTCGCGCGTCCAACCGCCCATGCGTACCACGTCAAGATCAGCGTGAATCCCCAGTTCGCGGTTGCAGAGCATGGCCAATTCACCCATCGTCAGACCGTGGCGCATCGGGATCTCATACAAGCCAACAAAGGAGCGCAAGTCGGGCTTGAGCAGATTGCCCTCAAGCAGCTGCCCACCAACCGGATTCGGGCGATCCAGCACCACCACCTTTTTGTTGCTCGCGGCCGCTTGTCGCAGGCAATGCACTACTGTCCAAATGAATGTATACACCCGCGTGCCCACGTCTTGCAGATCAATGAGCAGGATATCAAAGCCCTCGAACATCGCCGCAGTCGGCTCGCGGCTCTCGCCGTATAGGGAGAAGACCGGCAAGCCCGTGACTGCATCCCAGCCATGCCCGGACTCGACCATGTTGTCCTGCTTTTCACTAAAGAAACCATGCTGCGGGGAAAAGAGGCAGGCAAGCTGGTGGGGAAAGGCCTGCATCAGGAGATCGCGGCTATGCCGGAAACGGCTGTCTGTGGAGGCCTGATTGCAGAGCAAAGCCAGCCGCTTCCCAGCAAACGAGGGCGGTGGTGCAGCGATGAGTTGTTCAATACCAAAGGTGATCATGATCTATCGTAAAAGAAAGGCGAGCAACTTATTGTTCTCGTAACCAGCAGCCTGGGTCGCCAGCAAAGGGATCGCCGGACACAGCGTAGGCAAGGCATTTTAACCCGCCTCGACAGAGATATTGATAGAGGCAGGCAGTGCAGCCAGTAGGAATTTTCCTCCTCTCTCTGAGCTGCTGCAACAGTTCGCTGTGTTGATATAACTCAGCCAGCGAGTGTTTTCGTAGGTTGCCTATAGGAATGGGCATCCGACGGCAAGGATACAGATCGCCATTGGGCATGACCGTAACCAGAGTGTCTCCAGCTGCACAGTGGTACGGTTGCCCACCTGCAACCAGGAACTGAAGAGCGCGGTGCATGGCTATCTCTGTCCTTTGCTTGCCGAACCATCTGACCTTGCGTCGCTCTTTGTCCATTAACCGCAATAAGCTGCGATGCTCGTCTGATCGCAGGATCTGCTCTTCCTGCCTTGCGTGATGCGGAATCAGCCGATCTGCCCATACCCGCGCCACGCCCAAGCGTCGTCCTACTTGAGCAACACGGGTAAACTCTTGGTAATTCCCCTGGTGCGCAGTAAAGGAGATATAGGTGCGGATGCCCTGGGCAACCAGTAGCTTGATCGCCTTGATCGTTTGACTGTAATTACCGATGCCCCTGATGCGGTCATGCGTCTCTGGCGTACCTTCCAGGCTCACCTGCACGAAAGCAGGGCAGAGCCGTTTCAGTTCCTTGGCCAGTGCGCTATCCATGCAACTGCCGTTGGTAAGGATAGCAAAGCTGAACAGCTTCCTCGAGCGCGAGAAGACTGCTAGCAGATCAAGAAACCGGTCATAGAGAAAAGGCTCGCCGCCTGTAACCGTGATATGGCCTCGTCTTATAGCGTGTTGCTGCAAAAACGCTTTGAATTGCTCCAGAATCGCTAGCAGCATGGCAAAGTCTGGCTCGTCGCCGCTGTACGTTTCTTGATAACAGTGTGCGCAGCGTTGATTGCAGCGGTTGGTGATATGCCATTGCAAGAGAAGATGCTGCGGGCTATACGATGGACTCAACCTCCACAGCCCCCGCAACCACCTCCGCCGCCACAACCGCTGCTCCCACCGGAATCGCCGCTACTGGAGTCACTACTGCCGCCACTGCAACCCCCGCTCGAAGGCGGCGTGAAGGCTCCTTGGAAGATACTGTACGCTGCTATACCAGACAACACCGCAGTTCCGTACACGGCAATGAGATACGCAGGCTCAACCCCGTCGGCTATTTTCTCCTTATGGAGCTTTTTCATAGCCCCTTGAAAATGCGAGGCTGCTTGAGCGAGATACCACTTTCCCAACGAGGACACAGTATTCCAGGGCTTGAGCACGCTCAACAAGGCAATAAGAGCGACCACAAGAAAAATGACAAGAAAAACCACAGGACGAGCTCGAGTGAGGCCTAAATATAATTTCGTGCCACCCACACCGCCAATAACCGTGATTGTCATCCAGGTTATTGCCCAAGCACGAAGATGTTCCTCTTTTGTTCGCAGTAGGTGCAGTCGGCGGAGTTCATCCTGCGTTGATCTCAGTTTCTGCTCTATTTTGTTCAGCAAACTCGTGTCGTTCAATAAAGCAGGAGGCGTAAGCCCTTGTGGTTTTGCCTTCAGAAAGGCATAGACCGTTGCTTCTACAGGATCAGGCAGGGGTTCAGAGAAGTTGCTGCACTGAACAACCGCATCACTGCCGTTCCCTGAAAGGACAACAACACGCTTTTGCCATAAACTGAACATTGCGGTTCGGATAACCTCAGGCAAGCCGCCGCGCAGATAGGCATAAGCAGAAGGCTTGAAATGCGAAACAGGCGGCAGAGTTAACTTGTCAGCCCCTTCAAGCTGTTTGAGTACCAGCCTGGCGAGAATGATGCAGACAATGGAGAAGATCAGGAAGTACAGAAGAAAGACTGGCCCTGGAATGCGTACAAGAAAGTTGATCATTTGTACCTCATCACGAGAGATGCTTGCAGAAGAGGAAGAAAGCAAAATCCTTATGCCAATAAATCCACGAAGTACCTAGCTCAATATCTCCATCCGATGGTCGAGCTTATCTCCTCGTTCATGCTAAGAGTTACTCTGCGAGGAAGTCAGTGTATATCTCAGAGACGTGAAACGTATTCAGCAACGTATCTTTTTCCTTCTTGGCGTTAATCGTATGCACATAGGACGGAATACCTTTCTTCCGCAGGTTCTCGGGCAAGGCAGTCATGCCTCGATGTTGGGGCATGGTAATCGCAAAAGGAGGAGTAAAGGCATCAACCCATTTGAGTACGCTCTCATTATTACCAGAATACCTGTACAGCGTCCAGATGATCTGTTTGTAACCCAGCTCCTTTACTTTCTTAAACTCATGCGGGTTGTAGACCTGCGGGATTACACGGGATGCGCTGTCTTCGATGGCTTCCGCCACCATTTTGAGTGCCTTGTAATTATCTTCTTTGACATCCGTGACAAGATACGCAGAAGGATTCTCTTTCATCCAAACCGCCAAGCCATCAAGCGTGCATTTGACGAACTTCGATTTTTCTTGCACAAGCCGTTTGTATTCAGCCAAGGTGAGTTTGCTCTTCACAGAGAATCCAAAGGATTGTTTGAAATTATCCTGCCAGTCATGCAGACAGACAAGGTGTTCATCCTGAGTGAAAGAAAAGTCAATCTCAAAATATCTAAACCCCTTCTTCAGGTTCAGGTTAAGCGCGTCGTAGCTGTTGGTGTAGGTTACACCCTTAACCTCGCCTCCAGCATGGGCAATCCTGTACACCTTAAAGACCTTGCTCGCAGCATTCTTTTGGGAAGCGTAAAAATAAGCAGCAAGTGTTATCACTACTATTGCTGATAACAGCAAGACGATTACGGTTTTCTTCATAAAGAACCCTCTGCTTTCCTCCAGATGAATCTTGCTTGATCAGCTCTCATTGCTTCGTCCTTTCCTTTTGCAGAGAGAGGAGCTGATTTACCCTGTTGGCGTGCAGTTGCTTATCTACAGGATAAGCAGCAATCCCCCGGAGCTGATCGGCGGTCAGTCTTGCGTTCCTGACAAGATGAACTGTCTGCATGTTCGCTGATCCTAACTTGCCACTGACCATGCACCGGCCTTGCTTTTGTCCCTCCTGCCACTCTGCTGGAAGACGATTACAGGCAATCAGCAGTAAGAAGGGAGAATCTGGCTCCAGTTCTGCGAGATGTTCAGTCAACTGTTTATGGCCTGGATCACTGTTGCGGCCAAACCATAACTTGGTCTCTAGCTGTCTGTTGTATGCAAGCAAAAGCGACGCACTGAACGATCTACCGTCAATCTCTATACTGAAATCACGCGCATTGATGGCGATAGCTTGCCTAACCTTGGGGAATAACCAAAACTTCATGATGTCTTTCCGCCAGCCTTTCAATGCCGCTTTAACATTCTCAGTGCTGTCCAAGATGGAAGACTCTGTGAGCAGGTTACGCCCTAAACCAAGATAATTTTCATATCCGAGCACGCTCAACAGCGTCGAGCCAATATCTAAAGTCGAGCCGTTTTTCTCTACAGAAAAGCCTGGTTGCGCTGGATCAAGAATAAAGAACAGGTTTTTCCTCTTCTCCCTCTGTTCAAGAAGAGTGGAAGCCGAGTTTCGCATGGCGAGATGATCAGAAGCAACAGCAATGACCGTATCTCTGAACAAGGGAGATTGGCGCAGACGATCTATAAAATTACTTATGAGATAATCAGAACACGCCGTAGCATTTAAGGTGCCGTTACTACCGTCTCCATAAGAGATATGCTGGCAGCTTCGTGATAACTGATCGCTGCCATGTGTGTCCAAGGTGAGGAGAAAAAGACCAAAAGGCTGGTCTGGATTACGAGACAGCTCGGTAAATTTCTTTACTGCAAGATCAAACAACGTGTCATCATATAATCCCCAGCCGGAGTTGTATGAAGTATCAGTCAGTAAAGGGGAGAGTTCTTTCCGACCAAGAACTTCAGCAAAACCGTGGGTGGTATGAAACTTGCCTTTCCCGGCAAACTGCAATGATGCGCCGCCCATAAACACCAGGTGATATCCTGCTTGCTTGAGTAAATCTCCCAGGCAAACCGCACCAGCGAGAAAGGAATCCATGCCACCCATTGAGTTGCCATGTGAAGGGGAAACCAGCGGCAAGCCGCATTGACTCGCAACCAACCCGGCAATAGTCCAGCCAGTTTCAGGATATCCTCCCAGATTGGTAAAGGCGATTCCCTCGGCCTCTTTTTTCTTCAGATGGGTGATCAAGCCAGGAAAGATCTGCTCGTCGAAAAAGGTCCGTTCCAGACTTTCAGCATAAATAACCACAAAGTTCTTCGGCTTCTTCTTGGTGGCCTGAAGATAGGGAGTCCTGTAATATTTCAGGAAGGCGATATCTGCATTCCCTTGGGCAAGGGAAAGTAGATCTACTGTGGCAGGATGTGCAATTCCGGCAAGAGAAAAGAGCAAAAACAGCAGGAGAACAGAATGGCTACCCGATTGCGTTCGCTTCTTGGCGACTTTAAGGAGCAAAAAGAGGCCGAGAAGAGAAAACACCACGATAGACCCGATACTGAACACGATCAAGCCGCGATATTCGCCAAAGCCAGCTCCCTCCAACCCATATTTCACATGATAGAGAACAGAGTGATCAATCCCTTGGCCGGTGAAATAATGACAAGCGATGTAGAAAACAGAGTACAACAGATAGAGGAATCCGTAGCCAAAGATGCTGATTAAACACCAACGGTTGAATGGTGCTTTTGCAACAAATCGCCTTATCCCTATGACGAAAAACAGGAGCGACAGCGCGGTGCAGACTTGCTGGACAATACTCATTCTGAACAAGCAACCTATTACTTCTCAATCGACAACACAGCGATGTAGGAATCCATCGCCACGGGCTGCCCAGTTTCAGGATACGGCTTCAGTTCCTTCAGGGTAATGGTGCGGTCGTTGTAGGGATAGCTCTGTTGATACTGGGGATTGGTGTTTAACACCGCTGCTTGATTGCCATCACCTGTGAGTTCCAAGACAATTTCCGCATTACCTTGCCAAGAACATTGTTCCCCGCTCGGACAACGCGAATCACTGGTGACAGCACTAAAATTGATGCGCATTCCGTCCTCTTCATGCGAGGTATTATACTTTAATTCGATGAGTTTGGGCGGAGTTGGTTCTGTAGGTTTGTCTTGCACACAGGAAGTTATCAATACAGCCAAACAACCACAGAAGAGCAGAATCTTGTTCATTTTGTTCTCCTATCAATTCGTTAAGTGGAACTTTTGTCTAAGCCAGCAAGAAGGATTTACAGTAAAATGCAACTCAGTTACAGAGAAATGCAACTCAGTAAGCAAAGAGTTGTACTCGTTTGCCAAGGAGTTTGGCTCGGCCAGAAAGGAGTTGTACTTGGCAGAAGAGAAGTTCGGCTTGGCTAAACTGCTTTCCTGTTAAGCCGCAAAGGAATTTGGCCGACTATAACTCCTTTCCAAGTCGGCAGAACTCCTTTCTTGCCAAACCAAACTCCTTTCCTACTTAGCCAGACTCCTTTTCTGCCGACTCCAACTCCTTTGCAAGTCGGCAAAACTCCTCTGTGGCCAAGCCAAACTCCTTTGCCAGCGAGCAAGAAAGGAGCCAATTCGCTCGCCGCTGCAATCTAACTACCCTGGATTAGGCGGCGCAGCGGGCGGCAATTGCCAACAGCTCACTATATTGATTTTCTATCGAGCGCACCAGCGCAAACTGTACTCTGGCGCGAAAAAGGTTTTGCTCTGGATGATCAACCTTGAAATAGCAATTCCCTGCCAGGTAATCGCTGTAAAAACGCAGCCCCAACTCCAAGCTGATTAAGTGGGCACTGGCGACCAGCAGTCGCTGGTCTTCAGGTGTGAGCAGAGGCGTTTGATGTGAGAAGTAGCCAGTCAGGACAGCCGCAAAGATCTCCTGGTCAAAGAGCACCTGTGCCAAATTTGTCACTTCCTCTCCCAAGGTATTGCAGCAGGAACGCAGGCAATCGCCAAGATCATGCAGAAGCAGGCCCGGCTTAACTGTGTCTAAATCCACTAAGCTGATGACCTGTGCCCCATCCTGGGAGAAAAGAAAGTTCCCTACCTTGGGATCACCATGAATCGTCTGCACCGTAATTGTTCCCTGCTGGCGGGCTGCTTCGAGCACGTTCATGCTTTCCCGCCGCGCATGAATAAAATCAGCGCAGTCAGGTACTTCTGGCAAACAGGCGGTCAGGCGCAGCGCATCATACTTGGCCAAATACAAAGGGGTATTGTGAAAGCCAGGTAAGGTGTCGGCGAGAGGAGGCTGAGGCAAGGAGGCCAGCAAGCGGTGAAAGAGACCGAGGGCTGTGCCGATCGCTTGGGCTTGGCTGACTTCGCTGATTGCTTCAATGGCTTGCGTAGCATCAAGGTAGGAAAGCATTCGCCACCATGCGCCATCGCTGTCAAGCCAAGCTGTTTGCCCTGTTGCATTGGAAAGTACCTGAAAAACCTTGAATCTATGGTCATTTACCAGACAATTCTGCAAATGCTCTGTGACCCGACAGAGATTAGCTTGCACCAAAGCAGGTTCAGGGAAAACCGTTGGATTGAGTCGCTGAACTACATAGTGTTGTCCCTGTTCTGTCTCAGCCAGCCAGGTGTCATTTACTCTGCCTTTGCCGAGTGGAGCGAGTGAGGCCAGCTTTTCGTCAGGACGAAAAAAGGCAAAGGCTTGACTGCAACGGGTGGTCATGACTGTCTTTTCCTTGCTAACCAGAAGATCTCTCCAAAAACAAAGGGTAGGCAAAGAAGCCTGCCCTTACCGAGTTATCAGGAAACTTTTTCCTTACTCTTCATACTTCAAGGCCACGTATTTGCTGTACTCACCAGCCCGCACCCGCAGCAGCACCTGCTTAGAACCGCTGCCTTTCTTGAGAGCATCTTTCAGCTCTGCCAGTGTGCGCACCCGTACCTTATTGACCTCCTCAATCAGCTGCCCTGGCTCAATGCCCACATTGTCCGCAGGGCTGCCTGCCTCAACTTCAGCGACAATTACGCCCTGGCCTTTGCTGTAACCAAACTGATCAGCCAGTTCAGGAGTCAACTCTCGCAAGGTCAGGCCGAGTTTATCTAAGACAGAACCGCTCTGGAGCTTCAGTTTGGCCTTTGCACCTTCGCTGAAATCGGAAGGCTGCTCGGCAATCAGTACGCTTATTTGCTGTTGACGGCCCTCGCGGATAATGTCTAACGTGACAAACGTACCAGGCGTAGTCATAGCGATCCGGTTGCGCAGATCACTCACATCGGTCAAAGGTGCACCGTTCAAGGCCAGCACCACATCGCCTTGTTTGAAGCCAGCCTTTTCCGCTGGGGAATCAGGCGTTACTTCAGAGACCAAAATGCCTTCTGTTTTCCCTAAACCAAAGGATTGGGCCAAATTCTCATCTACATCCTGAATGATCAGTCCCAACCAGCCTCGGACAACTTTCCCGTGGCTGCGGAGTTGCTCCTCCACTGATTTGGCCATGTTAATTGGGATGGCGAAACCAATCCCCATATAACCGCCAGTACGCGAGAAGATGGCGGTATTAATCCCCACAGCTTGGCCACGAATATTCAGCAGCGGCCCGCCAGAGTTGCCAGGGTTGATCGCAGCATCGGTTTGGATGAAGTTTTCGTAGTCATTGATCCCAATTCGGTTACGACCTTTCGCTGAAACTACGCCTACAGTGACGGTTTGACTCAGCTCAAAGGGACTGCCGATAGCGATGACCCATTCGCCTACTTCAAGTTGATTGGAGTCTCCTAGGGGCAGAACAGGTAAATTCTTTGCTTCAATCTTGATCAAAGCTACATCGGACTGAGGATCAGTACCAACTACCTTAGCGGTGAACTCGCGCTTGTCTGCGAGCTTGACTGTAATCTTGTCCGCATCTTCAACCACGTGATTGTTAGTAAGAATCAGGCCGTCCTCAGCAATGATGAAGCCTGAACCAGCTCCTTCCTGCTTGGGTATCCGGCGTTGCGGCTGTGGTTGTTGCTGCTGGAACTGTTCAAACTGATCGCCAAAGAACCGCTTGAAGAAAGGATTGTCGAAAAGTTCTTCCATCTCTCTGCCGCCAGGCCCTTTGAGGCTTTTCTCTACGCTGATATAAACCACCGCAGGCCCGGCCTTCTTAACCACTGAAGTAAAGGCCTTGCCGGAACGCTCCAGCATGGCAATGTCGTTGTCCTGCGCGGCAGCGGGGGGAATTGCCGACAGAACAAAACAGAACAAACAGGCGGCTATTACTTGCAGCCGCGCCAACTCGTGCTTCTGTCGCATCATTTGTGCAGCTCCACGGATTAAAGGGTTGTAAATGCAGGATGCAGGGGAAGAAGACATGTTTCTCTCTCCTAACCTGCGAACAGACTATACTGTGATACGCCCTACCCGAATCGTCAAGGACGATTGCGCAAATTCGCGTTGTTTTTCAACTCACATTAATGTGGAATACAGCGCAAGAATTTACATTTTTGCAGGAAACAAGCAGGAACAATAAAACGCTTTATCGTTAGAAAACGATTAATTATCAATGTGATTTGAGTGTTTCAGGAAACAGGCATGGACTTTGCTTATGTTGCTTGAAACAGTGATCCTCAAAGCAACAGAGCGCGGCCTGCTGGACAACGTTCAGTGTCAATTAGGCCAGAGAGAAAAATTATGAACAAGGCAGACACCGCTTTCATCCTGGCGGCAGCAGGATTGGTTTTGCTGATGACTCCAGGGCTTGCGCTGTTTTACGCTGGAATGGTGCGCAGTAAGAATGTGCTCGGCACGATCATGCAAAGCCTGATGATGATCGCCATCATCTCGATGGAATGGGTCTATATCGGCTACACTATGTCGTTTGGCCCGGACGTAGGCGGCGTGATTGGCAGCTTATCGTGGTTTGCCCTGCGGGGTGTCACTAATGCGCCCAGCGCGGACTACGCAACCACCATCCCGCAAACGGTATTCATGATCTACCAGTGCATGTTTGCGGTGATCACCCCGGCACTGATTGCCGGAGCTTTTGCAGAACGGGTCAAATTTGCTCCGTTTGCGCTGTTCAGTCTGCTTTGGGCGGTGCTGGTTTACAACCCGGTCTGCCACTGGATTTGGGGCAAGGGCTGGATGGCCAGCCTGTCGGTGCCGGTGCTGGATTTCGCGGGCGGATTGGTAGTGCATGTCACCTGCGGCGCAGCGGCTTTGGCAGCGATTCTGGTGATCGGCCCGAGAAAAGGCTATGGCCGGGACAGCTTCATGCCCCACAACCTGCCGATGACCATGCTGGGCACTGGTCTGCTTTGGTTCGGCTGGTTTGGTTTCAACGGCGGCAGTGCCTTGGCAGCGGACGGCGTGGCAGCCACTGCCTTTGTTGCCACTCATTTAGCGGGAATGGCTGGCATGGCCGCTTGGACATCGGTAGAATGGCTCAAGCTCGGCAAACCAACCACCCTTGGCGCAGCTTCTGGGGCCATTGCTGGCTTGGCGACCATCACTCCAGCAGCCGGTTTTGTCGGGCCAAATGCAGCCATCGTCATTGGCCTGATCGCTGGCGTGGTCTGTCATTACGCAGTCAGCATGAAAGGCAAGCTCGGCTATGACGACTCATTGGACGTGGTTGGCATCCACGGCGTGGGCGGCTTGATCGGCAGCCTGCTGCTCGGCGTTTTCGCCTCGAAAGCAGTGAACCCAGCCGGAGTTGATGGTCTTTTAGCCGGAAGCGCGAGCCAGCTCCTTGCGCAAATCATCGGCGTGGTAGTGGTTGGGGTGTATGCCTTTGTCGTTTCTTGGATTCTGGTGAAAGTCATCAACGCGATGATGGGAATGCGCTTGTCCGAAGAGAACGAAGTGCAGGGCATGGATTACAGCGAACACGCGGAGACTGCCTACAATTAACTGTTTCCATTTTTCGTGCTGCGCTGTATGGTGTGCCGTTTGCAGGCGGACGGCAGCAAGGGCCTGAACAATAACAGATGAGGTAGCGATGAAAAAGGTTGAGGTTATCATCAAACCTTTTAAACTTGACGAGGTAAAAGAGGCCCTGAATGCCATCGGCATCAAGGGGATGACCATTTCCGATGTCAAGGGCTATGGCCGCCAGAAAGGGCATGTCGAAGTCTATCGCGGAGCAGAGTACCGGATTGATTTTCAGCCCAAAATCAAGCTGGAAATCATCGTCGAAGCCGAGCTGGTGGAGCGCGTGATTGAGGTAGTGGTCAATGCCGCCCGCACCGGCAAAATCGGCGACGGCAAGATATTTGTCCTACCTGTGGAGCAGGTTGTGCGGGTGCGGACAGGAGAAACCGGCAGTCAGGCGATTTGATGGCTTTGGAACTGCGCAATCGGCAGCAAGTGCAGGAAGACCTCTGGCAGCAGGGATTGAGCGGTCATGCGCTGCTGGCCCGGCACACTGAGCTGGTCGATGCCTTTCTTATTGAGCAGTTCCAGTCTGCCCCGGCGGTGCGGCAGGCAGGCGGGGCAATTGCCCTGATCGCTCTGGGCGGTTATGGTCGCCGCGAGCTATACCCCTTTTCCGACATTGACCTGCTTCTCCTTCATGATCGGGCGGCGGAAAAGAAGATACGCGAGGCGGCGGAATCTATTCTGTACCCGCTCTGGGACGCAGGCTTTCAGGTTGGTCACAGTGTGCGCACAGTCAAAGATGCAGTACGCTTCGCCGGTGAGGACTATCTCTTCCAAGTCGCTCTGCTTGATGCTCGCCTGCTGGCCGGGTCTGAGGTGCTGTTTCAGGACTTGCTGAATCTGTACCGAAAGAAGATTATTGAAGGCAGCCGGGATAAGTTTGTCCGCACCATGCACAATCTGCGGGCCGAGCGGCGGCAGAAATACGGCACCCACTCTTACCTGCTGGAGCCGCAGATTAAGGAAGGCAAGGGCGGCCTGCGCGACATTCAGGCCATGCTTTGGACAGCAAAGGCGGTCTTCGGCTTGGACGGCCTGACTGCACTGGAAGACTCCGGGATGCTCACTGCCGAGGAACGGAGCGGCTTTGCTGCTGCGTGGGATATGCTGATCAGCATCCGCGTTCAGCTGCACCGCCTTAGCCGTCGGCAGAATGATCGTCTGTTCTTTGAATATCAAGAGGAATTGGCCGCTGTCTTTGGCTGCCAAGATCAGGATGGAATGCGGGCGGTGGAGCATTTTATGCGCCAAGTATATAGCTGCCTCCAGACTGTGGCCGTGACCACTGACCTCTTTTTCGAGCAGGTGCAGGAGAATCTTCGCCTCAGCGGCAAAGACAGCCGCGAGCAGGAACTTGAGCAGGGCATCGTCGTCCGGGCAGGCAGCCTCCGCCTGACAGCGGCTGATGCCCTGCTCGCTCAACAGCCCCATCTGCTGCTGCGCTTGTTTCTGCACGCCGGACGCAGCGGCCTGCCGGTGCATCACCGCACCCGGCAGATGCTCACCCGCAGCCTGTTTATGGCGGATGAGGCGTTCCGCAGCTCCAAGCGGGCATTCAAAGCCTTCAGCGGCCTGCTGCTGAGTGACAATCCGCAGCCCGCCTTGGAGACCATGCTGGAGACCGGCCTGCTCACCGCCTATCTGCCGGAATTCGCTAAGGTGGAGTCGCTGGCCCAGCACGATCTGTATCATATCTGCACGGTTGATCGGCATCAGCTCCAGACCGTGGCTGAATTAGCCAAGCTGCGCCGCAGCGAACCAGAGCTGTCAGCTGCGGTGGCCGAGCCGCAGCTTCTTTGTTTGGCCGGGCTGCTGCACGACATCGGTAAAGGCCGGGGCGCGGATCACTCGGTGTTGGGCGCGGAATTAGTCAACAGCATCGGCCTGCGTTTGGGTCTCGACAGCAAGGAACGTGAGCGGCTCGCCTTTCTGGTACGATGGCATCTCTTTCTGCCGGAGAACGCCCTCCGCCGCGACTTGTCTGACCACGCCTTTATCCGCGAGGCAGCCCGGCTGATCGGCGACCAAGACATGCTGACCATGCTGTATCTGCTGTCGATTGCTGACTCCAAAGCTACCGGCCCTTCGGCGTGGTCAGATTGGAAGGCCGCCTTGATGGCCAAGCTCTTCCTGAAGGTGCGGGCCTGTTTGGAATCCGGCTGCACGGCAGAGGAATATTGCGGCCAAAGCGAAGCGCAGGGCGCGGCTTGGCTGCGCGAGCAGGCGGCGGCCCGCCTTCTTCCCAGCGAAGAGATCAAAATGCCGCTGGCCGAGCTGCCTGCCGATTATCTGACCAGCTTCAGCCCGGAGGAAGTGGTACGGCATCTGCGTCTGCACCGTGATCAGGCCGCGCTGCTCCAGCAGAAGGTGCTGCTTTTCCCGGAAGAGCGGCAGGGCCATTGGCCGCTGCTGATTCTCTGTCGTGACCGGCACGGGCTGCTGGCAAAGATATGCGGTGTGCTGTCGCTGCACAACCTTTCTGTGCTGGCGGCGAAGATATTCACTTGGCCGGACGGCACGGTCGTGGATGTCTTGGACGTGAAGCCGACCGCGCAGATCACCTTTGCCGAGCAAAACTGGCAGGCTTTGGCAAACGACCTCAACCGGGCCGTGAATTACCACTTGAATGTGGGTCTGCAACTGCACAGCAAGCTGGAAGGCTTGAGCCGCAGGCCCGCTGTGCAGCAGGCGAAGACTGAGGTGGTGATCAGCAATGCTGCTTCAGATCAATACACGGTGATTGAGGTTTATGGCTGCGATCATCTGGGTGCGCTGTATCAGCTCACGCAGACCTTGTCTGATTTCCGCCTGAGCATTCACCGGGCGAGAATCGCCACTGAGGTCGAGCAGCTGATTGACGTGTTTTATGTGACCAGCGAAGACCGCCGCAAGATTGAGGATGCGGCTTTGCTGGCGGCAATCAATCATGCCTTGCTTCATATCCTCGGCAACGAGGCGCGGTAGGGGCAAAGATTTTTCGCCCATACTATTATATATTGCACCTGACTGTCTGGCGAGCCAGACGTTATTATTCACCAAGCACAAGGAGACACAAGAGATGACCCGCGACGAGATTATGCAAATCATTGAGGAACAGAATGTCCACTTCTTCCGCCTTCAGTTCGTTGACATTCTCGGCTTCATGAAGAACATCGCTGTGCCTTTGAGCCAGATTGAGAAGGCTCTGGACGGCAAGATGATGTTCGACGGCTCCTCCATTGACGGCTTCGTCCGCATCAACGAGTCCGACATGTACTTGAAGCCGGACTACAACACCTTCACCGTCCTGCCGTGGCGGAACCAGAACGGCACCAACGCCGCCCGCATCATCTGCGACGTGTACAACCCGGACGGCACCCCGTTCTCCGGCTGCCCGCGCAACAACCTGAAGCGCGTGCTGGCGGATGCAAAGGCGATGGGTTACACCATGAACGTGGGCACCGAGGCTGAGTTCTTCTTGTTCGAGAAGGACGAGGAAGGCCGCGCCACCACCAAGACCAGCGACGTGGCCGGCTACTTCGACGTTGACCCGGACGACTGCGGCATCAACTGCCGCCGCGAGATCATCGAGACCTTGGAGGCGATGGGCTTCGAGATAGAGGCTTCCCATCACGAGGTTGCCGAGGGCCAGCACGAGGTCAACTTCAAGTACGCCGACGCACTGACCGCCGCAGACAACACCGTCACCTTCAAGTGGGTTGTCCGCTCCATCGCCGCCGAGTACGGCCTGCACGCGACCTTCATGCCGAAGCCGGTTTTCGGCATCAACGGCTCCGGGATGCACACCAACCAGTCGCTGTTCAACGCCGACGGCACCAACGCCTTCTTTGATCCGAACGGCCCGCTGCAACTGTCTGAAATCGCCTACAAGTACATCGCGGGCATCAGTAAGAACGCCGCTGGTTTCGCCGCTGTCACCAACCCGCTGGTCAACTCCTACAAGCGGCTGGTGCCTGGCTACGAGGCCCCGGTGTATATCGCTTGGTCTGCGTCCAACCGTTCAGCAATGATCCGCATTCCGGCTTCTCGCGGCCTTGGCACCCGGACTGAGGTGCGCTGCCCGGATCCGGCCTGCAACCCGTATCTGGCCTTCGCCATGATGCTGAACTCCGGCTTGGACGGCATCAAGAACAACCTCCAGGCTCCGCCGCCAGTCAACCACGACATCTTCGAGATGACGGCTCAGGAGAAGGAAGCTGCGGGCATTGCAAGCCTGCCGGGCAGCCTGAAAGAGGCCATCGAGGCCCTGAAGGCCAACCCGCTGGCCAAAGCGACGCTCGGCGAGCATATCCTCAAGAACTACATCGAGAACAAAAAGAAGGAGTGGGATGACTACCGCATCGCCATCACCGACTGGGAGATCAAGCGGTATTTGAGCAACTACTAAGCGGCAAAGTCTTTTGGGGCGGTAATCAATACCGCCCCGTCTTTTTGTCCTCTGCACCCTCCCCTGTTGCAAGCCAGCCTTTCCGTATTTCCAGCACGTTTCCTCTGAACCCAGCTATTAGCCCCCTTGCATAAGTCGAGCCTGCCGTGTACCTTGTGTGAATGAGATACGAAAGTGTGCAACGTTTGAGTGATGAGGATTTTAAGCGATCGACAGGTGTTGAGCGTTCGACCTTCGCCAGGATGCTTGAGGTTGTCGA
>NZ_JBLWEO010000007.1:0-18214 GCF_048287395.1 Candidatus Electronema sp. PJ
CGGGTCTGGCAGTGGAAAACCGACAAGGGCGGCACGATCATCCAGCAGCTCAAGCGGATGGGCGCGTCCTGCGACTGGGACCGCGAACGCTTCACCATGGACGAGGGGCTGTCCAAGGCGGTGCGCGAGGTCTTTGTCCGCTTATATAATGAAGGTCTCATTTACAAGGGCGACTACATCGTCAACTGGTGCCCGCGCTGCCTCACGGCCTTGGCCGACGACGAGGTGGAGCACGACCCGACCGCTGGCAAGCTGTACCACATCCGCTATCCCTATGCGGACGGCTCCGGCTCAGTGGTTATCGCCACCACGCGGCCAGAGACCTTGCTCGGCGACACGGCGGTGGCTGTGCATCCTGATGATGAACGCTACGCCGGACTGGAGAAAATCGGCATCCGCCTGCCCCTAGTTGACCGCATCATTCCGGTGGTGCTCGACCACCATGTCCAGCGCGACTTCGGCACAGGCGCGCTCAAAGTCACGCCTGCGCACGACCGCGACGACTACGAGATCGGCATCCGCCACAATCTGGAGCGGATCAAGGTGATGGACGAACGCGGCCTCATGAATGAGAACGCCGGGAACTACGCGGGCCTCGACCGCTTCGCCTGCCGGACGCAGATCGTCAAGGACTTGGACGCGCTTGGTTTGCTGGTCAAGATCGATGATTACGAACACGCCGTGGGCAAATGCTACCGCTGCGCCACCGTGATCGAGCCGACCACCTCCAAGCAGTGGTTCGTCTCCGTGCGACCACTGGCGGACAAGGCGGTTGCGGCGGTGCGCGAGGGCCGCATCAAGCTCTATCCCGACACCTGGTACAACACCTTCTACGCCTGGATGGACAATATTCGCGACTGGTGCATCTCGCGGCAGATTTGGTGGGGCCACCGCATCCCGGCGTGGAACTGCCTCGAATGCGGCAAGATGCCCATCTTTTTCTATGCTGATCCGCAGAACCGCTCCCAACCGCCGCAGAATAACCTCTGATTGCCGTAAAACTGCCCAAAAGGGCCGTTGAACAGACCTGCGGGGCCATTCTGCGGCCCTAAACATCTGCTGAACCGCCATCCATCGCCGTTTTTCAGCTTTTGCCGTGAAAAAAATGCTTCGGCATCTTTTTAAACGCCCATCAGCCCTTCCACAGATACCTTCCAGAGTTTTCCAGTTGCAATTCCGTCAATATTGGGCTATGTTTTTCATGAGTTTTTCAATTCATTGCCTGTCAGGAACAACTAAATGCTGACCACCCGTTTTAACATCTGAACTTGCCGTCACGGCATCTGGCCCAGTTCGGGTTCGGAAATATTGTCGGCGGCTTTTCTCCTCTCCTGATTCCCTCCGGCCCTTTTGAGGCCAACGCATCCTTCGTGCGCATGGTGTCAGACGGACAAGAGCCGTCTTCACCATTATTTTATGACATCGCTGACAGCATGGCCTTGGCCATAGTTGCTTGCGCAGCAGATGCAGGAAGGAGCACTCTTCATGACCACAATTGCAGAAAACGCCGCTACAATCAGCGGCGCAGTGATGGTAATCGGTGGCGGCGTGGCCGGGGTACAGACCGCGCTTGACCTGACTGAGCTGGGCTACAAGGTCTATCTCGTGGAGAAGTCCGCTGCCATTGGCGGAGTGATGGCCCGCTTGGATAAGACTTTTCCCACCAACGATTGCTCGCTCTGTATCCTTGCGCCCAAGTTAGTGGAGGCAGGCCGCGATCCTAATATCGAAATCCTCACCCTCTCCGAACTGGTTGAGCTGAAAGGCGGGCCAGGCAACTTCACCGCTATAGTCAGGAAGCAGCCGCGCTATATTGATGAGGAAGTCTGTACAGGCTGCGGCCAATGCACGCTCTATTGTTTGAAAGAGATTGGCAACGACTTCAACGAGCACATGCAGGTTAATCATGCCGTGCATATTGATTATTCGCAGGCCGTGCCGACCTCCTATTATATAGATACCAAAGCCTGCCTGAAGCTGAACCACGACACCTGTGGACTCTGCGCAGTGGCTTGTCAAGCTGGGGCCATCCGCTTTGACGATACCGAGAGGATGCTGGAGCTTACGGTGGGCGCGGTGATTCTCGCGCCAGGCTTTGGCCGGATTAGTAATGAGATCATGGCCAAGTACGGCTTGGGCCAATTCCAAGATGTAGTGACAGCCTTTGAGCACGAACGGCTGATGTGCGCCTCTGGTCCAACTGGCGGGGAAATCCTGCGTATCTCTGATCACAAGCACCCGAAGAAGATCGCCTTCCTCCAGTGTATAGGCTCACGGGACGAGACCTGCGGCAATAACTACTGCTCCTCGGTCTGCTGCATGTACGCGATCAAACAGGCTACGCTGGCCCGCGAGCATGATCCAAACTGCGAGATCACCCTCTTTTATATGGATGTGCGCACGCATGGTAAGGGCTTTGACGCGGCCCGTAAGCGGGCAGTTGAGGAAGGCAAGTTCCGGGTGATTTATGCCCGCCCACCTCAGGTTGAGGATGTCTTTGGCGGCGGCTTGATGCTGACTTGGTCAAGCGAGGATGGCCAGCATCATTGCGAGAAGTTCGATTTAGTCGTGCTCTCGCAAGGCTTAGAGGCACCGGATGAGGCGGAAAAGCTAGCGCAAGCTGCTGGCATTGAGCTGAACGAGTACCTCTTTGCTCGCACTGACAGATACACGCCCTTAGCAACAAGCAGGCCAGGTGTCTATGTGATCGGCGCCTTCCAAGGGCCGAAGGACATTCCTGATTCGGTCACGCAGGGAGGCGGGGCCGCCGCTCTCTGCGCTGGTCTGCTTGCTCCGGCGCGGGGCAGCGCGACGGTGAAGGCGGTCTTCCCAGACGAGCGCGACATCAGCGCGGAAGAGGCGCGAGTCGGCGTGTTTGTCTGCCATTGCGGCATCAACATCGGCGGCGTGGTCAAGGTGCCTTCGGTGGCGGAATACGCCAGCACCCTGCCCAATGTCGTGTATGCCACGGACAGCATGTATTCCTGCTCGCAGGACGCGCAGAAGGTGCTGGTCGAGGCCATTCACAAATACAAGCTCAACCGCCTTGTCGTCGCCGCATGCACCCCGCGCACCCACGAGCCGCTTTTCCAGGCGACGCTGCGCGAGGCCGGGCTGAACCGCTCGCTCTTTGAGATGGCGAACATCCGCGACCAATGCTCATGGGTGCATATGCACGAGCCGGAGCGGGCCACGGCGAAGGCCAAGGACGCGGTGCGCATGGCAGTGGCCAAAGCCTGCTGCCTGACCGCGCTGGAGGAGATGCAGCTGCCGGTCACGCCCTCGGCTCTGGTCGTCGGTGGTGGCTTGGCGGGCATGACCGCAGCCCTGACCATCGCGGATCAAGGCTTTCCTGTCGGCCTGATAGAGCGGGGAACGCAGCTCGGCGGCAAGGCGATGCTGCTCACCGCCGACCGTCACGGCAACGATCCGCGCCAAGCGGTGCAGGAAATGATTGACCGGGTGAGCAGTCATCCGAAAATCACTGTGCACACCGAAGCGCAGGTGACGGCGGTTTCCGGCTATGTCGGCAACTTTACCACCACGGTCGAGTGCAAGGGCGCGAGCGAGCTGATTCATCACGGCGTGACCGTGCTCGCCACCGGCGGCAATCCCTATCAGCCGACGCAGTACGCTTACGGCCAGTCGCCGAAGATTGTCACCCAGATTGATCTGGAGCAGCGGCTTGTTGCAGATCAGACTGGGCTGAAGGCGGCGAAACAGGCGGTGATGATTCAGTGCGTCGGCTCGCGTGATGAGGATTTGACCTATTGCAGCCGGGTCTGCTGCGGCCAGGCATTGAAGAATGCCCTGCGGCTCAAGGCTCTTCAGCCGGAGATGCAGATCATCGTTCTCTACCGCGACATGCGGACCTACGGCTTCATGGAGGACGACTACCGCAAGGCGCGTCAGCTCGGCGTGATCTTCACCCGCTACAGCCTCGACCGCAAGCCGGAGGTCAGTGTGAACGGCGACGCGGTCACGGTGAGCTATTTTGATCCGCTGCTGGGCGAGGAGCTGGCTCTGAACGCCGACCTGCTCGCGCTCTCCACCGGCATCGTCCCCGAAGATCCGACCACCTTAGCGAAAATGCTGAAAGTGCCGGTCACGGCGGAGAAATTCTTCTTGGAGGCGCATGTTAAGTTGCAGCCGGTTGATCTGCCGGTGGACGGCACTTATGTCTGCGGTTTGGCGCATTCGCCGCGCGGCATGGACGAGACCATCGCCCAAGCGCAAGCTGCGGCGGGCCGGGCCTGTCATCCGCTCGCCAAAGGCTCGGTCACGCCCGCGCCCATCGTCTCCAAGATTAACCCGGAACAGTGCATCGGCTGCGCCGCCTGCGAGACCTTCTGCCCCTATAAGGCCATCAACATCTACAAGGATGACAACGGCAAGCGCAAGGCCCGCACCATCACCGCCTCGTGCAAAGGCTGCGGCGTATGCGCAGCGCGTTGCCCGACCATGGCTATTGACATGGGCCGCTTCACCTTGGACGGCATCATGGCCCAGATCAGGGCGTTTGGCGAACCATAATCACACGGAGAATGATCATGTCTGACTACCAACCAAAAATCCTGGGCTTCTTGTGCAACTGGTGCTGTTACACCGCCGCTGACTCCGCCGGTGTGGGCCGCTATCAATATCCGCCGAACCTGCGGGTCATCCGCATGATGTGCACCGGCAGGCTTGATCCGTCCTTCCCGCTCGAAGGGCTGGCCAATGGCGCGGACGCAGTCTTTGTCGGCGGCTGCCATCCGGGCGAGTGCCATTACATTGACGGCAACTATCACGCGCTGGTCTCTGCCGCCTTGGTGCATGAGACTTTGGAGCGTCTGGGCCTCAGCAAAGACCGCTTCCTGATTGAATGGGCATCTGCTGCGGAAGGCCCGAACTTCGTCAAGATCATCAACCGCTTCACGCAGCGAGCGCAGGAGCTGGGGCCGCTCGGCAAAGCTGAAGGGCTGAACGAAGCCGATCTGCGCAAAAAGCTGGCTGAGGCGGCAAATGTCTCCCGCAATGCGAAAGTCCGCACCAGCCTGATCAGCGCGAGCAAAGAGATGATGAAGAGCGGCGACTATTCCCGGCCCGCCATTGCTGCCTTGGTGGCGGCCAAGTGCGACAAAAACCTGACTGAACTCATTGGAGGAAAAGCAGCATGAGCAAGACCGCAACTCTGACCATTAACGGCCAGCAGTTCAGCCTTGTCGCCGGACAGACCATACTGGCTGCGGCGGATCAGGTGGGTATCAAAAT
This sequence comes from Candidatus Electronema sp. PJ, assembly GCF_048287395.1. Classification (NCBI taxonomy): domain Bacteria; kingdom Pseudomonadati; phylum Thermodesulfobacteriota; class Desulfobulbia; order Desulfobulbales; family Desulfobulbaceae; genus Candidatus Electronema; species Candidatus Electronema sp. PJ. Next base: position 5,254 of record NZ_JBLWEO010000007.1, read on the forward strand.
CCCCCGCCTCTGCCATCTGCCCGGAAAGAAGGACGCTGACCGGCCCTGTCTGCTCTGTCTCGTGGAAGTCAACGGCAAAAAGGCGCGGGCCTGCCGCACCGAAATTGCCGAGGGCATGGTGATAGAGACTGAGACCCCTGAGCTGATTGCCCACCGCAAAGAGCGGCTGACCCAGCTGGCCGCTGTCCACTACGGCGACTGCAAGGCCCCGTGCAACCTGACCTGCCCTGGCTCGATCAACGTGCAAGGCTACATCGGCCTGATCGCCCAAGGGCAGCACAGCGCGGCCTTGCGCCTGATCAAGGAAGTGAACCCGCTGCCAGGCATCGTCTGCCGCGTCTGCCCGGCTTTCTGCGAGAGCCGCTGCCGCCGTTCGCTCTTGGATGACGCGATCGCCATCAACAACTTGAAACGCTTCGCCTCAGACTATGCAGTGCAGCATCCGCTGCCGCAAGAAGCAGTCGCTCCAGCCACAGGCCGCAAGGCTGCTGTTATCGGTGGCGGCCCAGCAGGCTTGAGCGCAGCGTGGTTCCTGCGCAAGCAAGGCCACAGCGTCACCATCTTTGAAGCGGCTGCGCAGCTCGGCGGCTTGCCGCGCACAGCCATGCCCGCCTACAAGATGCCCAAGGACGCGCTGGCGAGGGAGATTGAAACCATGCTGTCTCTCGGCATTGAGGCGAAGACCGGCACAGTCTGGGGCAAGGATTTCTCGCTCGCTGATCTTCAGCAGCAGGGCTACGAGGCTATCTTTATCGCCGCTGGTCTCTCTGGCCGGAAGAAGCTGACTGTGCCCGGCTCTGAGCTGGCGCAGGATGGCATGGATTTCCTCGCGCAGGTCAATGCAGGGGCGAATGTAGGGGCGGTTCATGAACCGTCCCTACGTGGCAAGGTGCTGATCATCGGCGGCAGCAAAGCGGCGATTGAGTCGGCCCGCTGCGCCGTGCGCATGGGCGCAAGCGAAGTGACGGTGGTCTTTGACCGCCCGCTGGAGGAAATGGGCGCATACGAGAAAGATGTGTCGATGGCCATGCGGGAGAAAGTGCGCTTCCTGACCATGACCGCGCCGCTCTCCATCCGGCAGGAGCAGGACGGCTTCGTGGTCGAGCTGACCAAAATGGTCTTCTTAGAAGCGGATCAGCGCGGCCAGCGGCAGACTGCGCCTGCGGACGGCTCGCTCCTGCGCTGGGAAGGCGCACTGGTGCTGAACGGCCTTGGCCAGGAAGGTGACGACGCGTTCCACAGCTTTGGCGAGCTGGAAAGCAAGCTGGCGGTCAATCCCAATAAGACGATCAAAGTCAGTCCCTCCACCTTGCAGACCAATCTGCCTGGCATCTACGCGGGCGGCGAGATCGCCAGCGGAGCCAAAGCGGTGATTCAGGCGGTGAACGCTGGCCGCAAGGCCGCCGAGGCCATTCACCGGCAGTTCGGCGGCACAGCAACCGAGCTGGCTGACGGCAGCTTCAACTTCAGCAAGGGCAAGAAGTTTGAGGATGTTGACCTGCGCAATTACAGCGGCATGACTGTGCAGCCGCGTCTGCGCCTGCCCGTGCGTCCGGTGGCTGACCGCAGCCGCGACTTCCGCGAAAGCGAGCTGGGCTATACCGAAGAAATGGCCGTGCGCGAGGCGCAACGCTGCCTGTCCTGCGGTTGCACCGGCCTGAGCAAATGCGAGCTGCGCCCGCTCTGCCAAGAGCACAAGGTACCGCTGGCCGCCGCGCCGAATCGGCAGCAAGTTGCGCCGGACAGTTCACATCTCTTTATCACTGTTGATGTGAACCGCTGCACCGCCTGCCAGCGTTGCGAGCGGGTCTGCGAGTTCGATGCCTTTGCGTTCTCCTGCGAGCGCGGCAAGGACGGCGGCATTGCCAGCATCAGCCTGAAGATCAAGGAAAACTGCGTCTCCTGCGGGGCCTGCGTGGATGCCTGCCCGACCGGCGCATTGACCAAGAAGGAGCTGGCGGTGCCGCTCCTGCCCGGCGAGGCGGAGAGCACCCGCAGCGTCTGCACCTACTGCGGCACCGGATGCAGCATTGACATTCAAGCCAAGCACGGTGCTATTCTGGAGGTCAAGTCCTTTGCCGATGCGCCGCCTAATCAAGGCGACCTCTGCGTGAAGGGTCGTTTTGGCTGGGATTTCTACCGCCACAAAGAACGCCTGACCGTGCCGCTGATCCGTGAGAGCATTGATCAGCCCTTCCGCAAGGCGACCTGGCCGGAGGCACTTGCCTTTGCTGCCGCAGGCTTCAAGCGTATCCAAGAACAGCAAGGCCCGCAGTCCCTCGGCGTGCTTTCCTCCTCCCGCTGCGAGAACGAGGTCAATTACCTTGCTCAGAAGTTCTGCCGCACCGTCTTCCGCAGCAACTCAGTGGACAACTGCGCCCGCGTCTGCCATGCGCCGTCGGTCAGCGGCCTGCGCATAGCTCTCGGCAGCGGCGCGGCGACCAACTCCTTGGCCGACATCGAGGGCGCGGAGGTGCTGCTGATCAGCGGTTCCAACACCACTGAGGCGCATCCGGTGCCGGGCATGAAGGTCAAGCGAGCTCTCGGCAAGGGAGCCAAGCTGATCGTCATTGATCCGCGCAAGACCGAACTGGCAGCGCGGGCGGACATTCATCTTCAGCTCATTCCCGGCACTAACGTCCTGCTGCTCAACTCCCTGCTCAGTGCCATTTTCGACGAAGGCTTGGAGGACAAGGACTTCATCGCCAATCGGACGGAGAACAGCGAAGCAGTGCGCAAACACCTTGCCGCCTATTCGCCTGAAGTGATGGAAGCGCAGACCGGTGTTTCCGCTGCTCTGGTGCGCCAAGCAGCACGGCTCTATTGCAGCACCAAGAAGGGCATGATCCTCTACGGTCTCGGCATGACCGAGCACCGCAACGGCACCCAAGGCGTGATGGGCCTGGCCAACATCGCCTTAGCTTCAGGCAACGTGGGCAGGCCGAGCGCGGGCATCTGTCCGTTGCGTGGCCAGAACAACGTGCAAGGCTCTTGCGACATGGGTGCGCTGCCCTATGTCTATTCCGGCTATCAGGACGTGGCCAATGCCGAGCACCGCAGCCGCATGGAGCAGCTCTGGCAGTGCAGTCTGTCCGATGTACAAGGCATGACTGAGCCGGAGATGTACGAGGCGGCCCGCGCCGGTCAGTTCAAGGGGCTGTACTGCATTGGCTATGACCCGGTGCACACGCAGGGCGATGTCAACAACGTGCAGGCCGCCTTCCGGCAGATGGACATGGTGGTGGTGCAGGACATCTTCCTGACCAAGACAGCGCAGATGGCCCATGTTGTCCTGCCTGCCTCCTGCTTCTATGAGAAGAACGGCACCTTCACCAATGCCGAGCGGCGCATCCGGCGCATCCGCAAGGCCGTGGAGTCCTTGGGCGAATCCCGGCATGATTGGAAGATAGTCTGCGATTTGGCGCAGGCGATGGGCCATGCGATGGATTACGCCGACGCAGGCGCAGTGATGGACGAGATAGCCGCCTGTTCGCCAATGCTTGGCGGAGTGAAGTACGACCGCCTCGACGGCGACGGCCTGATCTGGCCCTGCCCGACCTGTGAGCATCCGGGCACACCCATTCTGCACAAAGAGAGCTTCACACGCGGCAAGGGGCGGTTCTCGGTGCTCAACAATGTGGAGACGCTGGAGCGGCCTGACGCTGAGTACCCGCTCATCCTTGTCACAGGGCGACGGCGCGAGCACTACAACAACGGCTCTATGACCCGACGCTGCTCCGGCCTACTCGCTCTGGTGCCGGAAGAACTGGTGGAAATCCACCCGGACGACGCTGACCGGCTCGGCATCGCGGACGGCCAGCGGGTGCTGGTCAGTTCGCGGCGCGGCGCAATCGAGCTGACTGCCTGGGTGACTGAGCGCAGTCGTCCCGGCTCAGTCTTCATGGCCTTCCACCACGAAGAGCCTTTGACCAACGTCCTCACCAGCCCTGGTGTGGATGAGATCGCGCTCACGCCGGAGTACAAGGCCTGCGCGGTGCGCGTTACCTTGGCGGCAGGCTGAAATTGCGCTGCATTGACTGAAAGACCAAAGGCTTCACCACGTTCTGGGTGCCGGGCATTGCCCTCCAGAACGTGGCGGAGCAGCAGTCCGTCCCCAAGCCGCACCTCAACGCACTCCCCCTGAGCTTCATCCGCCGCCCGGCCATTTTTCAGGCAGGCATTGCACTTTCCTGTTGACACAAGGTTCCCTTAGTGGAATGCTGCTCTACAGCGCAGAGCAGAACAGGGCGCAGATGCCCGTCGCCAGCATACATAGGCACAGCGAGACCACCTTGAAGCGGCAGTAGTCGCGGGTTGCGCAGAATGGAAAGGCAGTTCTGCGGCCCTGAACACCTGTTGAATGGCCTTCAATATAAAATGAATCACTTAACTACATCATGTCAGACCAATCGCACTTGGATGAACGATACTTTGTTGATAATAATGTCTATAATTGCCCTTTCTGCAATCGCAGGCATGTCGTTTATTACATATATAATTTCGTTAAATTTGACTGGACAGATAAAAAACAATGCGCTGCATATTTTATTCAGTGTGTTTCGTGCGGAAAGATTTCTATGCACCTCACCTTTGCCTTAATTGAAGAGAATGTATGTAATGGCAGACGTTGCTGGAGTCTTAATAGTAAATATTATGATATCGAAAAACTCGATCAATATATTTTCCATTCTGTTCCGACATCATTTTTTGTTCTCGATGAACGTATACCACGGATTCTGCGTGAGCTGTTGACCGAGGCAGAGGGCTGCCTCAAGAGTAATTACCTGACCGGAGCATCAGCGTGCGCAAGAAAAATAGTATATGAACTCGGCAAGTTAAACAAAGCGACTGGAGACAACTATGAGGATCGAATAAGGTCCCTCAAGGATATTCATCCTGAAGTTGATCCGACATTTTTTGACACCTTATTGACAATCCAGCAGGTGACAAGCACCAAGGTTCATGAAAATTCCTTTGACGGCTGGGAAGCAAAGCATCTGCGTGTAATTCTTGCAACGCTGAAAGAGGTTCTTCACGAAATTTATGTAGTTCCAGCCCTGCGGCAAGACCGCAGGCAGGCGATTTTATCGCTTAAAGATGAGCTGATTCCTCAGCAGCAGGAGAAAAAGAGCGTCAATCCGCAGACGCAGGCTCCTGTGCCTGCCCAAACATAGGGCAAATATATAGGCGCACTCCTATATTAGGTCGAATAAGACGTAAAACCTATCCCGCGATGCGCAGAACGTATCTCTGCTATACGTTCAACGTATCCGGCGATAGGAAAAACATATCTTGGGATACGATGAACGGCTCCGCGAATGCGTTCTGCGTATTCAGCGATACGAAAAACGGTGCTGTCGGCTATGACAAGCGCATGACCGGCAGCGTTCAGCAGCGCAACTCAGCCGAAGGAGACCGCCATGCCTGACAATCCCAGCAATCCTAATCCCCCGAACAACCCGCCCCATGCGCCGACCTTGGCGGACAAGCAGATTGACTTGTCCGCGTTTCAGCTCATGGACTTTGATCAGGAGGAAATCCGCAATCTGCCCAAGCCGCGCACAGATTTTGCTGATGTCGCCCGCCAAGTTCTGGCTCTGTATCCTGATTTCGAGGCCGCGCTCAAGCTGACCGACGCGGATTTTGACCCGGACAAGGTTGCGGAGCAGCTTGATCTGGCCGACCAGCTTCAGCCGTACTCCGATTGGCTGGAGCGGCGGGCCGAGCAGGTGCGCGAGACCAAGCTTGTCCAGCTCGCCGAGGCGTACCGGGCCATTCTCAAACTGTATCAGCGCGTGCAGGCAGCAGCTGAGTTTGATCCGCAGGTGGGCTATGCCTTCGCTTTCTTGGGCGATCACTTCGGCGCGGGGAAAAAGAAGGGGAAGAAGGAATCCAATGAATCAGCATGATCGCATGAAAGGCAGGGGCAAAAGATTTTTTGCCCCTGCAAGATGACAACTACATAATTACAGTGCATTAACAGAAAATCGCAGATGAGAATTTCAGCGAGCTTTCTAAGATCATCAACGGATGATACATGAAACAGATTATGATGACGCAAGAAAACTATCTTGAGCAAATCCAGCAGGAACTCATCAGAACCCCTGCCGAATATTTGCCTGCTTTGCTCAATATCATTCATACGTTCCGCGAAAGTATCTGCATGAACAGCGCAGAGGAAAGTTTCAAGAACGGCTGGTCGGAAATTCAAAAAGGACAGTATGAACCGATCAGCAAGTTGTGGGACGGTATTGAACGATGAGCACCAGCATTTTTTATTCGCATGAATTCAAACGCAATGTGCGCAAGCTGATCAAGAAGTATCCTCGCTTGCCAGAGGACTTGGATGAATTTATTCATCTATTGCAAACGGGCAATATTGAGGGAGACGCGCTGCAACATGTCGGCTTTGAAGTCTATAAAGCGCGAATCAAAAACTCTGACACTAAGAAAGGGAAAAGCGGCGGCTACAGAATCATCTATTATTGCAAACAGTATGAGCAGATTTTCTTGGTGACGATCTATGTCAAATCGGAACAGGACGACGTGAGCGCACAAAAAATACGGTCTATTATTGAAAGTTTGAAAGAGGAGCAAGATAGAGAATAAGTTTGGGAGAATGAAGCAATCTCCAACATTTTTTTTCTGTCCCGGGCCGCTCTTTACGCCTGCTCTTCAACCCACCCTGGAGTGTCCATCTTCCTCCCACGCCGCAACACCCTCGCAGTAACCCTTGCCGCTCCGCCCCGCCTGCTTTATAGTAGCATCTCGATCTTCAACAGCCTTTCCTTCAACAAAGTTATCCCTTTTCCGCTGCCATGAACGATACAAACACGCCGTCCGCCGCCAAATACGACCTGCCCAAAGCCTACGAGTTTGAGGAGGTCGAGCAGCGGTGGTATGAATACTGGCTTGAGCACAAGACCTTCAGCGCACAGATGGAGCCGGGCCGCCCGGCATTTTCCATTGTCATTCCACCGCCGAACGTGACCGGCGTGCTGCACATCGGCCACGCCCTCAACAACACGCTTCAGGATTTGCTGACGCGCTACCACCGCATGAAGGGCGACAACACCCTCTGGGTGCCTGGCACCGACCATGCAGGCATCGCCACCCAGAACGTGGTGGAGCGGCAGCTTGCCGCTGAGAAGACCACCCGCCACGAGCTGGGCCGGGACAAATTCATCGAGCGGGTCTGGCAGTGGCGCACAGACAAGGGCGGCGCGATCATTCAGCAGCTCAAGCGGATGGGTGCGTCCTGCGACTGGGACCGCGAGCGGTTCACGATGGACGAAGGGCTGTCCAAGGCGGTGCGCGAGGTCTTTGTCCGCCTGTTCAACGAAGGTCTCATTTACAAGGGCGACTACATCGTCAACTGGTGCCCGCGCTGCCTCACCGCCTTGGCGGACGACGAAGTGGAGCACGACCCCACGCACGGCAAGCTGTATCATCTGCGCTATCCCTACGCGGACGGCTCCGGCTCGGTGGTGATCGCCACCACGCGGCCAGAGACGATGCTCGGCGACACGGCGGTGGCCGTGCATCCTGATGACGAACGCTACGCCGGGCTGGACAAAATCGGCATCCGTCTGCCCATCGTTGACCGTATTATCCCGGTGGTGTTTGATCACCACGTCCAGCGCGACTTCGGCACGGGTGCGCTCAAAGTCACGCCCTCGCACGACCGCGACGACTACGAAATCGGCATCCGCCACAATCTGGAGCGGGTCAAAGTGATGGACGAGCGCGGCATCATGAATGAGAACGCTGGCAAGTATGCTGGCCTCGACCGCTTCGCCTGCCGGACGCAGATCGTCAAGGACTTGGACGAGCAGGGTTTGTTGGTCAAGATTGACGACTACGAGCACGCGGTGGGTAAATGCTACCGCTGCGCCACGGTCATCGAGCCGACCACCTCCAAGCAGTGGTTTGTCTCCGTGCGCCCGCTGGCGGATAAGGCGGTGGCGGCAGTGCGCGAGGGCCGCATCAAGCTCTATCCCGACACTTGGTACAACACCTTTTATGCGTGGATGGACAACATCCGCGACTGGTGCATCTCGCGGCAGATTTGGTGGGGCCATCGCATCCCAGCGTGGAACTGCCTCGAATGCGGCCATCTCATCGTGGCCAGCGAGGATCCGGGCTTCTGCCCCCGCTGCGGCAAGATTCATCTGGCGCAGGAGCATGACGTGCTCGACACCTGGTTCTCCTCCGCGCTCTGGCCTTTCTCCACCCTTGGCTGGCCAGAGAACACCAAGGAATTGCAGACCTTTTACCCCACCTCGGTGCTGATCACCAGCTTCGACATCCTCTTCTTCTGGGTAGCGCGGATGATGATGATGGGCCTGTATTTCATGGACGAGGTGCCGTTCCGCGACGTGTACCTGCACGCCTTGGTACGCGACAAGCACGGCAAGAAGATGTCCAAATCCACTGGCAACGTCATTGACCCGCTGGACATGATCAAGCAATACGGCACTGATGCCTTCCGCTTCACGCTCACCGCCTTTGCCGCGCAAGGCCGCGAAATCAGGATGGATGAGGAGCGCATTGACGGCTACCGCCGCTTCATCAACAAGCTGTGGAATGCGGCCCGCTTTGCCCAGATGCACATCAAGGAGAGCGAGCCGGGCATTGTTACGGTGGCGGATAGTCCTGCTGATCTTGCCCTGCCGCACCGCTGGATACTCAGTCGCACCAACGCCACCATTCGCGACGTGCGCAAGGCCTTGGACGGCTACGATTTCAATCTGATCGCCTCGGCCATTTATCAGTTCACCTGGCACGAGTTCTGCGATTGGTACGTAGAGTGGATCAAGGCCGACCTGTTCAGCGATGATGCCGACAAGCGCGAGCAGGCGCGGGGCGTGCTGCTCTGCGTCTTAGAGCATATTCTGAAAATGCTGCATCCGATATGCCCCTTTGTCACTGAGGAGATATGGAGCCAACTGCCGGGCACACGCGGCACCATCATGCTGGAGCCGTTCCCCGAAGAAAGGCCTTTCTGGGAGAACGCCGAAGCCGAGCAGTCCATGCAGCTGCTGATGGAGGTCATCACGGCAATCCGCACCATCCGCAGCGAGGCGGACGTGCATCCGAGCGCGAAGGTGCAAGCCGTGCTGATTTGCCCCGACGCAGCCAAGCGCGAGCTGCTGCGCTCCTTCAGCAGCTCCATCTGCGCCATGACCCGCGCCGAGAGCCTTGATATTGCGGAATCTGGCGCAGTGCCGGACGATGCAGCTCATGCGCTGGTCAGTGGGATTGAGGTGGTAGTGCCGCTCAAGGAGCTGATTGACGTGGAGGCCGAATTGGACAAGCTGGCTCGCGAGCGCAAGGTGCTGGAACAAGACTTGCAGCGGGTGCGCGGCAAGCTGGGCAATGAGAACTTCCTCAGCAATGCGCCGCCGGACGTGGTGGCTAAGGAACAGGCCAAGCTCGCCGAGCTGGAGAGCAGGTTGGCGAAGAATGAGGAGTCGAGGGGGAGATTGGGGAAGGAGAGGTAGAGGAGAAAGGAGGAGAGCAAGCCCGGATTGTAAGCGCAGTTCGGGCTGTTTTGGTTTGACAATGGGCGACAGTAGATATAAAATCGTGAGATTTCACGTCGTGTGGATATTTTTTTATCATGCCTCTGAGCTTGTCATACTCAGAGGATATAGTGTTTCAGGTTTTTCCAGCAGTTTCTCAAAACTACAACTAAACATAAAGATTTTACATGAAAAATATTCATGTTATAGGTTGCGGAAAAGGAACTTTTGCCGGTGCTGCTACGATAAAATGCAAGTTTCTTTCTGAATTAGTGGGTATTGTTAAATCTGTCACCTATATAACTGATCAATATCCACCTGCTGCTACACGTTTATCTACAAAATTTCCAATAGAAATATTAAGCAATGATCTATCTATATATAGTATTAGTTCGATAGAGTCGATACTGTCTGAGTTGTTCGCTGAAAAAATAATAAATATAGTTTGTAGAATTAGAAAAAATGAAGCAATACTTGTATGGGTTAGTCATCTTTTTCCATATCTAAATGCAGCAATAACTGCAAAGAATATTTTAAAGGAAAAAGGGTACAATATTAAGATATTTGCTTTTCCAGTTGGTAGCGACATTTGGGAGATTGGCCCACAAATGAACAATATTTTTAGATTACGGATGCTTTCAGATGAAATTGATTATTGGGCTACTTACTCTGATCGTTTTGCAGATGAAATTTCAAAAAACTTTCCAAGTTTATACGGTAAGATATGGATAGTACCGCCTGTAATTGATGTCAATAAAAACAGTCGTAATGGATTTTATTTCAAAAAAGATAGACCGTTAGTTTTGTCTTGTCATTGTAATATGCGACCGGTTAAAAGAATAGATCAGACAATTAAGTTGGCAATCCTTATAGCGCAAATAATAGACCGTGATGTAGAGTTATTTATTATTGGCCCAGCCTCGCCACGCGAGGAATTTTCTGGAAACGTTAAAATTGTATATACAGGATTGCTTGATAACCCTATGGAGATCGCCTGTAAGTCTGATTTCAATGTTAATACTAGTATTCATGATTCATTCAATTATTCTTTGCTTGAAGCAATGGCAAATGGTATTCCTCAAATTACAACAGATATAGCTGGAATAGCAAGATATATAGAAGAATATAATACTGGACTTGTTTTGCCGACAAAGATAGATTCAAATCTATCAATATACAAGCAGTATCAAAACGATATTTTTGATGAATATAATGTTTTTGGCAAATTAGAGCTATTTTTTTCCGAGTTAAATTATTGCGTACTTGTAAATAATTGTTATACTTGCAGCAAGAAATTTTCAGCAGAGTCGTTTATTAAGAAATTTTCTTCAATTTTTATTGAAGATGAAATTATATAGACGAAATATATCCAATATAAAATGCTTTTTAAAAACTTTGTGATGATAAATAGAATAACAAATATTTTGTGTATAATATGTATTCCGAATATTTCTGTAAACGCATTAGTTGCCTAATGTCTCTAACTAATGGCATATTCAATAGACAGATTGAATATATTCTATCGATAATAGATAAAGAGCCTGTTAATATATACTTAGCCGGAAGCAGAAATGGATATAAAGAAAGCAGAGAAGATAGTGATCTTGATCTACTAATGGAATTCACTCCAGAAGATGCGAAAGACGTGTGTAGACAACTTGAAAAACACAGAGCGGAAAGAGAAAATTTGTCGATAAAATCGTTGATAACACATGCTCAGTTCGGACGATTCTTTTGTTGTTACGATGGCGACAGTTCAACTTGCTATATTGATTTAGGAATCGTTACAAGTGAGTATTTGGAAATATATTTAATTGGCGCACCTATTTCTAAAATCAATGCTTCTATCATAGAAGAACCGGCTATAGAAAGAGACTATCGTCAATATATAAAAAATGAGATTCATCATTTAATAATGAAAGCTCGTAAGGCCTTAGCAAGAAATAATATCACATCAGCTTTAGCTCATTCGTCAAGATACCTGTTTCTTGCTGGAATAAATATTGATCAAAATTTAACGGCTTATCAAATAATTTCTACCGCAATAAAACATTACGAATATCAAGCACATGGAAAAGATATTAGATAGAATCTCTTACTCAGATTTTGTAGCATATTTACTCCCTGGTTCTATATCTATTTTTATACTTATTATAATTTCAGCAGAATTCTGGATGATTGAATCCAAAAGCATTGCTGCTTTATTTGATTCTCCATCTAAAATTTTATTTTTTATTTTAATTGGGTACGCATTCGGTATTATCCAGTCTGGAACTGCTTATATTTTTGAAAAATATAATGAAGATCCAAATAATGTTGGACAAATTATTAACCAGATGGATGGTGACACTTTAGAGATAGTAGCAAAAAAAATATTTTTATCAAAATTTAGCGAATATGGTGTTAACGAAAATACATGGAATTCGCAGTATTATTTCCTAATAAGATCGTTTGTTCAGCATAACAGTTTGACGCTATTTGCAAATAGTCAAAGACAAAACGCATTAAGACAAATGCGCCTTTATTTATTGCCAACAATTTTCTTGGGTTATATTTATGCTACTATTGCAGGCCATAGATTGATTGATACCTATATTATTTTCTATTACGATATACTTTTGATGTATCAAATTGTTTTAGTAATAGTTTTTCATTTTGTAATGAAAAATATATCTAAGAGATCGAGGTTCAATCGAGCTAGAGAAAAACGGGAGACCTTATGCTCTTTTGTTGTTCTATGCACATCAGACCTTCGTAATAAGTGTAATGCATCTTTACCAGACAACCAAGCTTCAACAGAAAATGTTTCGCAATGAAAGAACATTTATTTATCCTTGGGCCGCCTTCATCAGGCAAACTTTCAGTATCTTTAAGTATTTCGAGAATGAATGGATTCAAGATTTTTGATAATTCAAAAACTGTAGATATTGCTGCCTTACTTTATGATTTCAATACACCAGATTATAGGCGATACAGGGATTCGCTTCGTTTTCAATTTTATACTGAATTATTGATGTCAAATATTGATGGTCTGATATCTACGTTTTGCTATTCTGGCCCAGACAATAATAACTATCTTAATTCAATTGATTACTTTCTAAGAAAAGGCGGCTATATCACTTATTTTATCTACTTAATAGCCAGTGAAAATCTCCTTCTAAACAGGGTTGTTGATGACAGTAGAACATTTAAAAAAACATTTCATGAGATACAATCGTTAAAAGGATGGCTCAAAAATAATCCGTTTTGGAATCAAATTAATATCAGGAACTTGATTTCGGTCAATACTGACAGTATTGGTGTGGATGAAATCGCCACGACAATACTTAGTCAAGTTAAAAGATAGATCGTGGAGTTTCGTAAAATAGAAATAGGAGTTACGCAGTTGGTTTTGCAACTCGTTGATTTTATTCAACTGACAGTTTATGCGCCAAAAG
>NZ_JBLWEO010000008.1:0-6130 GCF_048287395.1 Candidatus Electronema sp. PJ
AGCAGCTGGAGTTGTTCCAGCAGAAAAGCTCCCCGTATGAAGATGTCAATAAGCCGCAGTAATTGCATAAAACAGGCCGCAACTTAAACCGCCTTGGGCGGTTCACCTTACCAAGCCTCCGGTTTTACCGGAGGTGCTTGACTGCTGGCCGATGACTTATGCAAGAGGTCTAGTAACGTAGGCTGGGGAGAGCAACATCTCCGCCAGCATAAGCACCTAGACTGCCTCTGTCAACAGGAAACAGCTACTCCCCGCACGCACCCTTCAGCCGCTCAACAAGGCGGGGGTGATAGCGCAGGCCATTCCGCTGCATCTCCGCCACGCAGCGCGAGAAGGACGCAATCATCCCCTTCCGCTTGGCGTTGAGCAGGATGCCCAAGGTGCCGATGACGGCAAGGCCGAGATACTCCGCTACATTGCGGCCAATCTTCTCATCAATCACGACCAGATCGGCTTTATGCTCACAGGCGGCATGGATGGTGTGCTTCTCGCCTTTATCCAGCTCAAGCAGAGGCAGGCTGCTGACATCAGGAGACGACGGCGCAAGCTGTATCCACGGCAGGCCCGTCAGCTCAGGCACGGCGATCAGTCCGCCTGCGCGGCACTCCTCTGCAACTTCCGGCACAACGCGCACCGTGCCGAACAGACGCGGCAGCAGCTCAAGCTGGTCAATGGAGGACAGGGCGATGAACGGCGTGGTGTTGGAGAAGACAATCACAGCAGCCGCGTCTCCCGGCGGACATCGTCCGCTGAATCTTCCAGCAGAGCGGCCCCCTGCTCCATCGCCTGCACAAGAAAAACCGCTCTGGGCATGTCCAGCCACTTCGCCGCCATGCCCGATGAAATCTTCCCTTTCTTGAACAGGGCAACTGCCGCCTCCAGCTTCACCATTTCCGCAAGGCGTTCAATGTTGACGTGCAGACCTAGCAACAGTTCAGCGGGACATTCTATGCGCATGACTTTTTCCATCACCATCTCCAAAAATTTCTATTTTCTCTTCCCGCCCACAATCAAACGCGCCGTCAGATTCAACAGCAGCACAGTGATCATAATCACCAGCGACGCGCCCCACGCCACCTGGTTCCAGTCGTCATAGGGGGACATGGCGTATTGGTAGATGGTGACGGTCAGGTTGGCGACCGGCTCGTTGAGAGACTTCATCATGTAGGGGCTGTTCAGGGCGGTGAAGAGCAGCGGCGCGGTTTCGCCGCTGACCCTTGCCACCGAGAGCAGCACGCCGGTGATCAGGCCGGACTTGGCCGCCCGGAAGAGAATGCTCAATGTCGCCATCCAGCGGGGATTGCCAATGGCAAGGGCGGCCTCGCGCAGGGCGTTGGGCACCATGCTCAACATGTCTTCGGTGGTGCGGGAGACAACCGGGAACATCAGGATGGCCAAGGAGACTCCGCCCGCAAAGCCGGAGAAGCGGCCAAAGGGAAAGACGAGGATCGAATAAACGAAGAGGCCAATGATGATCGAGGGAATGCCCATCAGCACGTTGACCGTGAAACGCACCCACGCGCCAAGGCGGGTGTGCTTGCCGAACTCGGCTAAATAGACCCCGGCCAGCACGCCTGTCGGCACGCCGATCAAGATGGCGATGCCAGTCATCAGCACTGTGCCGATGATGGCATTGGCAACGCCGCCGCCCTCCATGCCCGGCGGGGTGGGCAGCTTGGTGAAGAAGTCCCAACTGATTGCCGCGATGCCGCGCTGGATGACGACAAACAATATCCAGCCGAGAAAGAAGATGCCAAGCAAAGCCGCGCCGAATGAAACGGCCTTGACCGTGAAATCAAGCAGCTTGCGGCCCTTGTCTGAACGCCGTGTCACAGCAGGTCACCTCCCATCTTTCGTTTCACCCGCTTCATCCAGAATTGCGTGACCACTTGCAGGCCAAAGGTCATCAGGAAAAGCACCAAGCCCAGCTCCATCAAAGCACTCATGTACAAAGGATCAGCAGCTTCAGCGAACTCGTTGGCCAAGCGCGAGGCGATGCTGTTGCCTGCCTCAAAGAGTGAGATGAAGAGGTCGCTGCTGTTGCCGATGACAAAGGTCACAGCCATAGTTTCGCCAATGGCCCGGCCCAAACCGAGCAGGCAGGCTCCGATCATGCCCTGAATGCCGTAGCGGATGGTCACATCCTTGGTCACTTCCCAGGTGGTCGCGCCCATGCCGTAGCCCGCTTCTTTCATTACATCCGGCACCATGGCAAAGACATCGCGCATCACCGTGCTGACAAAGGGCAGGATCATCAAAGCAAGGATGATGCCTGCGGTCATCATGCCGATGCCCATCTCCGGCCCTTGAAAGAGCGGCAGCCAGCCAAGGTATTTCGACAGCAGCGGCTGCACATTGTCGGCCATGAAGGGAGCGAAGACGAACAAGCCCCACATGCCGTAGATGATGCTCGGCACTGCGGCAAGCAGCTCAATCGCGCTGCCGACCACGTAGCTGACTTTGGGCGGGGCTAATTCAACCAGAAAAAGGGCGATGACCATGCTCAAAGGCACGGCCAGCAGCATGGCGATGGCCGTGGACATCAGCGTGCCGTAGATGCTGCTCAGTGCGCCGAATTCGTTGCTGACCGGATCCCATGCCTTGGAGAAGAGGAAGCTGATGCCAGAATGCCGGATGGAAGGCAGCGAGTTCCAGAGCAGGGAGGCGAAGATGCCTGCCATGACAATCAGCACCAACGCAGCGCAGGCGGCGGTGATGCCTCGGAAGATCATGTCCGTGCTTTTGCTGGTCTTCCAACCTTGGTGCCGTTCGATTTGGCTGTGGTGCTCCATCGTCGTTCTCAGAAAACAGATTGCGGGCAGGAAAACTGACTTCCTGCCCGTTTGTCGCGTTGCCGTTCAGGGCTGCGGACCATAGCACTTATGTCCGACGGACTATAACGCTTACATCGGTGGGACATAAGCACTTAGGTCGGAGCGACCTAAGCACTATAATCGGCGCGGCTCACAGCTTTTCCTCTTTCAGGCAGAACAAAAGCTCGTCCAGCTTCATCGAGCGCACCCGTTTCGGCAGCCAATGATGCTTTTGCATCAGGTAGTAATGCACAGCCTCAAGGCCGGACACATGCTCGTACTTCTCGCGCTTGGCCAGCTTGTCGCCGAGTTCCGCCAAGAGCTGCACGTTGATGACAGGTGATGCGCCCTTGTGCTCCGCCTCGACCAGCTCGGCCTCGGTATGAACCTTCTTGCTTTTCGTCATGTTGCCGCTACTCCTTGCTTGTTGCTTCAATCAGTTCGCAGGCCAGCCCGGCTTGCCGCCAGCGGTGACATCCTTGGCCCAAGCCGCCTGCACCATCTGGATTACGTTCTCCGGCATGGCGACGTAATGCAGCTTCTCGGCGGTCTCCTTGCCGTGCTTGTAGGCCCAGTCAAAGAACTTGAGCATGGCTGCGGCGATGTCAGCCTTGTCATGCTGCTTGTAGATCAGGATGTAGGACACGCCGGTGATCGGCCAGCTCTCTTTGCCCGGCTGGTCAGTGAGGAAGAGGCCGAAGCCTTCCTCAGCTTTCCACTCGGCGTTGGCCGCAGCAGCCTGGAAGGTGGCACTGGTCGGCTCAACCTCGCCGCCGTCGCGGTTCCGCAGCTTGACATGGGAGAGCTTGTTCTGCAAGGCGTAGGCGTACTCCACATAGCCGATAGAGCCGTTGACCTTGCGCACATAGGCGGACACGCCCTCGTTGCCCTTGCCGCCCACGCCAACCGGCCATTCTACGGTCTTGCCCGCGCCAATCTTGTCCTTCCACTCCGGCGAAACCTTGGCCAGATAGTTGGTGAAGATGCTGGTGGTGCCAGAGCCGTCAGCGCGGCGCACCACAGTGATCTTCTGCTCTGGCAGCTGGAGGCCGGGATTCAGGCCGACAATGGCCGGGTCGTTCCATTTATTGACTTTGCCAAGAAAGATATCCGCCACCAAGGCGTTCGTCAACAGCATCTTGCCCGGCTCAATGCCTTTGACATTGATGATTGGTACCACGCCGCCCATGATCATCGGAAACTGGAGCAGCCCGGCCTGATTCAGCTCCTCGGTCTTCAGCGGATCGTCAGACGCGCCGAAGTCCACAGTCTTGGCCTTGATCTGGGCGATGCCACCACCCGAACCGATGGACTGGTAGTTGACCTGCACGCCGGTCAGCTGATTGTACTTGTGCGCCCACTGGCCATAGACCGGGAAGGGAAAGGACGCGCCTGCGCCGTTGATGCTCACGGTCTGGGCTGCTGCCGGGGCGATGTTGAGGGCTGCCATGACGACAGCTGCTGCTGCCGCCATCCAACGAACTGCGTTCAGCTTCATAATAGGTTCCTCGCTTGTGGTTGGCTTCTTGTTTTTCCTACGATAAACGACTTACGTTTCAGCTTCAACCTTTTCCTGAGTCAATATGCTCAGGTTGTGTTAGGAAAAGATGAGGAAGAGATGAAAAATGCGTTGGTCTAAATAAATCTCCTGCATAAGGTAACAGGAAGGGTTTACAGCAGATAGCAATCAGGTTAAAGCAAAGTTCACATAAGCAAGGGAAGAGTCCTACTTGTTTGCCAAGGAATTTGGCTCGACCAGAAAGGAGTTGTACTTGGCAGCAGAGGAGTTCGGCTTGGCCAAACTGCTTTCCTGGTCAGCCGCAAAGGAGTTTTGCCGACTAAAACTCCTTTCCTAGTCGGCAAGATTCCTTTGCTACTCGGCCAAACTCCTCTTCTGCCGAGTACGACTTCTTTCCAAGTCGGCAGAACTCCTCTTTGGCCAAGCTAAATTCCTTTGCCAGCGAGCAAGAAAGGAATATTAACTCATGGTTATGCGAAAAAAACCGCAACAGAAGAAATCGGTTCGCTCTCCACTTCAACCTGATTGTTGACTTCTGCAAGAGGTCTAATAAAAAAAGCCGCCCCCAGAGGGAGCGGCTGATGGCGAAGCTGTTATTTCGCTACTTCGGTCGGGTATTTTGCGCCCTTCCAGGCAAAGAAGCCACCCGGATTGCGCAGCACGTGAGTGTAGCCTAGCTTCTTGGCCCATACTGCACCGTTGTGACTGCGTGTGCATTTAACAAAGCCACAATAAACTACAATGGTTTTATTTTTATCTGAACCAAGCAAGGCAGCGTAATCATCCTGCGTTTTGCCACCGGTTTCCTTGCTGTCCCAGGCAGTCATGATCGGCACAGGGAAAAGGAAGTGCTTTGCACCAGGTAGATGCTCCTTTTGATAGCTTGCCTCATACTCCCTCGCATCAATGACCAGAATTTTTTTGTCAGCATCAATCAGCTTTTTTAGCTCTTCCGTGGTGATTAAGCCGTAGCCGCCCTCAACTGTTTCGCGGGCCAGTTTCACTGCGGCCTGCTCGGTTTCCATTTCCTTCTCAAACTTACTGCTGTCAACATCAGCGGCTTGAACTTTAGTCATGCCGATAGCCAGACAAACAGCGGCAAGCAGTAGCATCCTTTTTCTTGCATTCATGGTATTTCTCCTTTGGTTGAAATGAGTTGAACAGCGCAGCGAC
The DNA here is from genome assembly GCF_048287395.1 of Candidatus Electronema sp. PJ. Taxonomy (NCBI): domain Bacteria; kingdom Pseudomonadati; phylum Thermodesulfobacteriota; class Desulfobulbia; order Desulfobulbales; family Desulfobulbaceae; genus Candidatus Electronema; species Candidatus Electronema sp. PJ. Next base: position 5,506 of record NZ_JBLWEO010000008.1, read on the forward strand.
TGCGGGATGCAATCGCCAATTTCAAAGGATGCAAGCGGATAAGCTGCTGAAAGACAGAACAAAGAGGCAGCTTCCTGCTTCAAGCATCCGAAAAAGGTTTCGCGTGTTAGCCTGGATCGGCGGCGCGTCCTTGTCGGAGTTCCTTGAAGTGAGAAGCCGTGGGATAGGCTAGTTCAGGAAAGAGGGAAAGGAGCTGCGTTCGCCGTCAGCTCGCCCAGACCGGGCGGCTTGTACAGGCGGAACACTCAATATCTGGTGTAATTGCAGCGCATATTTTCCTGTTCAGTGAGGCGCATTCAAGAGGCTATACAGAGATCGTCCTAATGATGGTAATCTATTTGATCACAGGCGGCAAGTGCAACTTCAAAGGAGGTCGTTTCAAACGAGGCATTCAAAGCACCGAACACAGCGTTTGAAAGTTTGAGTGCTCCCTGAGAAACAACGCACCGCTCTTTTTTGTTTTCAACAAACTACTCGATATGGTATGTAGATACCGTCTTGCCTGTCAAGAGGAAAGACCTCCTGCCAGGCAAGACGGCGGATAATTTGGCTGGTAAGGAAGGCGTGTTTTCAGCACGCCGAAGCAGAGATGAACGAGCTTGCGCATGGCGGCGCAGAGAGCGGA
>NZ_JBLWEO010000009.1:0-5059 GCF_048287395.1 Candidatus Electronema sp. PJ
CATGTCAATTTTTACCGCAGGCTTATTCCGCTTCCGGCACGGAAAAAGACGCTTTGACCACCGAAAAACACTGGCCTGGCCTACTCCGAAGCGTACTGCCGCCTCCTCAAAACTCAAACCTTCACGTTCTTTGATTTCCATACTTTCCGGCGAAAATCTACTGAATAGGCCATAAGATTCAACTCATAGGATGAAAATGATTGCTTGATCATTTTATATCGCTGCGGCTATAGTCTTGGAAATATCATGCAAAGGCCGGGCGTAGATGTATTCAAGAAAGACATTTGCATCCGGCACATACAGATCAGCAGCCATAATCTTTGCCCGCTTGCTTCCGTTTTTGTTTGCGCATGGTTCTCAGAAGCTCGGTCGGCTCATCATCCATTGCCAGAGCCGGAAGACTATCCAGTTCATCAAGCAATGCCCTTTGCTGCTCCGAAATCTGACCTTCCTGCGAACTGGGCAGTGCCACTGGTACAATCCGCGCCATTGGTTTCCCTTTTCTGACCACAGTCACCGCATCGCCTTTATGGAAAACTTCATCCAGCAGGGTTCCAAACTGTCTGCGGACTGCTGTCACGTCAATCACTCGTTCCATAATTTCCCTCTGTTGAACTGAACTATAGCAACTCTATAAGTTATCATAGTTGCAAAACAGGAGCGTGTCAACCTGCTCGGCATCCGCGCCCTGCTTGTCCATGCGCTGGATGAGCAGGCAAAGGCGTTTCACATTAGGCACGGCTACCCTTGCCCTTCCAGCTATGTTCGTTTTCTCCAGCCCGCATTTGTGCTGCTGGACGAAGTTATTTCCCGATCAGCCGCCCGAATGACAGCCCTTCCTCTACCGCTCTGCAACCAGAAAAAATATCTAACCTGCATGAAATGAAAGCAGTAATACCGACATTGATAAATTGATTCCAAACGGCCTTTAAATCAATTTTCATCTCGAAACGTACCTCTGTTGCCGCTACCCTGATCGTTGAAATTTGGGCCTGTAGCGTGGCTTCTTGATGCTGCTGATGCTTTTCGGTGTTCAAGTGGTCATCCTAAACCTTCCTCGCTCCCCTATCGGGGGGTTGGGTTGGGGGTAGTTTATCTTTTAGAGATGGAGAGCTAGCGTTTCGCTAGCGAAACGTTGAGCAGTCGTTGGCGAATCGTTAGCTTTTCCCATCTTGTATTTGCGGCTACCTGCCCAGACCCCTTGTCTTCTCTCTTCTCCTTCCCCCTCTGGGGGATAAAGGGGGAGTAGTTATATATCTCTATATAATAAATAGTGTACTGCTGCCTGTCCGGTGCCTGTATCGCTTGACCATCTATGTATGCTATTGATATTTATCAAACGTGCCTGTATCGGTGCCTATTTTTTGCTTTGCCGCTCCGATGCTCAAAAAAAGCATTGACAAGCCGCACGGAATGCGAAAAAAATCAGCACCCCTGTGGTTCACTCTAACTGACAAGCTGATCAAAACGACATAAACGCCATGAAATTCAATCTCGGCAGCCGAACATCAAACCCTACAGGCCGCTTGCTGATCGTTGAACCTTTGGCTTGCTGAATGCCTTCTCGAACGTGCTGCATATATGCAGTGTGAAGCAGAGCTTTTTTATAGTGGGTAAAATCCAATCTCATCAGTTTCGCCTGCGCTTTAAGCCGCACGGAATGGTGAAGGAGCCGCATTTTTCCCGTTCTCCTCCTATTGCAGGAGTCATATTGAAACACGAAAAAACTAATATACTGGGATTGTTGGAGAAGTTAAAATCAACCTCAAAAATATACCCTCTTTCATACCCACTTTCTGCAAATCTGTGAGCAGGTTTCTGGCGGCTGGTCGGACACCGTTGAAGAGAGAATGGCAAATTGTAGCATCCAAACTTTGCCACTGCCGCCAATCGTTTGGGCGGCCTGCTGTGTTTTATGCAGATAGCGGGATATATTGTCTGTCGCTTGTCGTTTTTTCCTGTCTGCTTGTTTTTCCCACGGCTGTGCTTGGTGTAAGGAAAGCCTTGTTCAACGCCTCAAGGCTGGTACTGTTTCCCTCTTTCAAGGAAAAAATAAGTTGGCCATTGCCGCAGGTTTGGCGTTTTGCTGCTGAGGCTGCCAGCCGACCGGAGCGAAAGGCGAAGCCTTCGCGGAGAGAGGCCCCTGCTGCTGCGAAGCAGCCATTTGGTTTAGCGTCGCTGGCCATCCTGTTTAGAATTAGTCTGAGCGGCTTTTTGTATATATATTTACCTTTTTTTACTTTTTACGCTCTTGTAACTACCTTGAAATCATTGGCGATCAAAGTTTTCATCACAAGAGATTTGTTGCTGAAAAAGGGCTACTGATCGGCTAAAATAGCCTTTGAACCCAGAAAAGCCAAAAATCTCTTGTGATAAAATCATGGATGTCAGGAAACCTACGTTAAATTCAGAATTTGCAAAATCGAATGAGCTTGTGCCTATCATGGGGCGTTACGACCTCCAAGAGCTGAGGCTGATTGCCTACTGCATCGCGCATTACGACAGCAGGAAGCCTGACAACCGGAGATTCACCGCCAAGGTGACTGACTTGGCAGCCATCTTCAATATGGCAGAAGATTCAGCTTACTCAGTGGTAAAAAAAGTAGTCGCCGCCATGAGCAAACTTTTTGCATTTAAAATTGATGGTCGTGAAAAATATATATGGTGGTTTCAGGAATTTGAATATATTCCAGATAAGGGTCAAGTTGAATTTATGCTGAATATAAGAATAACTCCATATCTTCTTGAACTTAATGAACGGTTTTCAGTTTACAGGCTCGGTGATGTTCATCAATTCAAGGCGGCTTCAACATGGCACCTGTTTGAAAATCTGAACAAGTGGAAGAACGCAGGAGGATGGCACGTCTCTTTGAAATAACTGCACAGCATACTTGGAGCAGATGAAAAATATCCACGGTTTGATTCATTCAGGCAATGGCTGATTGACCCTGCAATTACAGAAATCAACGAAAAAAGCAGCCTTAATGTTGAGTATGTAAAAGAGAAGTCAGGAAAGACAGTAGTTGCTCTGCGCTTCTTCATTGACAGCAAGCAGCCTGATTATGTCATAACGATTGAGAGCCAGAAGAACAAGCTGCTGCTCTGCTGCGGCATCCGCCATCACGCGGCTGAAAATATCATCAATCAGATAATCGGAGCCGGAAGAGAGGAGCAGTTCATCAAAAAGATTCCTGAAATGCAGAAAAGATGGAGCGCGGAGAAAGGCTCAATGCCGCGATATGTGGCGGGAGCGATCAAGCGGGAGCTGGCGCAGCGGCCAGCCAAGGCGCAGGTGAAGCCGGAACACGCGGAAGCCTTGAGCTGCTGGATGAACAAACGGCAGCGGAAAGAGGTCTGCAAGGTCAGGCAGCGTGGCGGTATTCCCTATCGCAAGAAATGCCAGATTTGCCTGACGAGGATTGCTGTGGCTGATTTTGGCCTCTGAGCAGGACAGCCCGCAGGAACGCGTCAGATGGCCGCCAGAGCGTTGCGAGAGGCAAAAACCATACCTTCCTGCCTCCGCCAGCGAAAACAGCTCTAAGGGCCGTTTAAAGGGTTTTCCAGAGGAGCGCGAAAATCAGCCCGCTTTGCCGCTTGATTTTCATACGGCTCTGCCGTATAGTTAAGGCATGACCTTCATTGAAACTTCAGTTTTCACAAAACACATTCAGGAATATTTGAGCGATGACGAATACGCCGCTTTACAGCATTTTCTGAACTGGCAGCCGGAAGCAGGGGATATTGTTCCGGCCAGCGGCGGCGTGAGAAAACTGCGCTGGGCAATGCAGGGAATAGGCAAGCGCGGCGGCATCAGAGTCATCTACTACTGGAAAAAATCTGAGCATGAAATTTGGATGCTGACTGCGTATGCGAAAAACGAGAAAGATAACATTCCCGCCCATATTTTGAAAAAGATAGCGGAGGAAATCAGCAATGACTGAACGCGATATTGGAGCCGAGATTCTGGCAGGGCTGAAGGAAATAAGAGAATTTAAGAAAGGAAAGGCGCAGCTTAGAACCGTCAAGCTGTCCGTGCCGCAATCTGCCCGGCAGATCAGGGAGCGGTTGAACCTGTCGCAATCCGCCTTTGCCAGCATGATGGGGGTGAGCGTCCGCACGGTTCAGGACTGGGAACAGGGCCGGAGAACGCCCAAAGGCCCGGCCCGTTCGCTGCTCAGGATAGCGGAGCAGAACCCGAAGGCGTTTCTGGCGGTTTCGTTTGCGGCTTGATTCCTGCCTTACACCCGCCGCCCTGTCTGCAGAATATCCCGCACCAGCGGATCATCCGGCGTGAAGCTGTCCGGGCTGAAGGGCAGCGGCTCTATGCGGTCATCAATTGCCTGAGCATCAGGATGACCGGGCAGCTTGCAGAAACGGTCATAGCTTTCTTCGGCCAGTTCATGGTTCGGGGCGGAATAGAAAATTTTCCGCTGATGCCCGTATTTCGCCGCCTGCTGCAAGGCTGTCCGAGTCTTTCCCACGCCCGGATCAACCTCAAGAACCAGATTGCGTGTGTCTTTGCAGCCCATCATGTCCCGGACAATGCGCTTGAGCTTGATCCGTCCCCCGGCCAGCGAGTTGCAATAAACTGCTTCCATTACAAATCGCCGGACAGGTCAAATGATTTCTTCGGAAAGTCGGCCCTGACCAGCCATGCCTTATGCCGGAAGCGTTCAGCAAAGCTCCCTGCGGGCCTGCTGTCCCCGAAACCGGCATCAAGAGCCGACTGAAACTGCTGCCGAAGATAGCTTTCCGCGCAATATGTCTGCCGAAACTCCGCCTCTGATTTGCCCATGCGGTCAGCCTGCTCCACATGCGTCCGCAGCATGGCGGCGTAATGCTCCAGATTGCCAGCAACAGCCGGCCGGCCGCCGCCGCGTTGCGGATTTGGGCATGGTGGCCGTCCACACATATCCGGGATAACTGATCGCCGAATGCCGCCGTTGTCGGTTGTAAAAGCCTTCGATGTACCGATTCGGCTTTGTGCTTCTGCTCTAGCCCTGAAGGAAGAGTGACAAACCAGCTCTCGCTTCAGAGTTCCAAAAAACGACTCGGTGAC
>NZ_JBLWEO010000010.1:0-17756 GCF_048287395.1 Candidatus Electronema sp. PJ
CTGGAAAGTTGAACGGCTTTTCGCCTGGCTTCAAAACTGACCTGTCTTCGCAATAGCGGACACGTTTTATTCCCTAAGTAGCCCTTTTGAAGAAAAGCGGCTCGTAGTTGTCCGGCGACTGATAGCCGAATGCCGCCGTTGTCGGTTGTAAAAGCCTTCGATGTACCAAAAGATTCGGCTTTGTGCTTCTGCTCTAGCCCTGAAGGAAGAGTGATAAACCAGCTCTCGCTTCAGAGTTCCGAAAAACGACTCGGTGACAGCGTTGTCATAGCAGAAGCCGGTGCCGCTCATACTCTGGACAAAGGTGATGCCGAGGCTTCGTTCAACCTCGCGAACACCAACTCCCTCCTCAATAACCATGCGGACGGCTTCACGCTTGAAATCGGAATCGTACCTGCGATATGTTCCTGTCAGGGTAATTGGTGTGTCCGGTAAAGTGAAGATAGCTCAGCCCTAACAAACCACCGCGCCACCTCCGGGCTGCCGCCCCAGTGCAGGTGGACATACCCGGCCAAGGTGCGGTTGAGCAGGTAGCCCTCGGCCCTGCCGTCATCGAGGGCATAGACGCGCCGCACCTGGTCCGGCATTGGGTCAATATCGGAGTAGTGGAACTCGTGGCCGTGGAGCACGCCGCCTGCCGGGCCGAGCAGACAGTCCTCGCGCAGCTCCGCCCTGCGGTAGCCGAGCCGCCACAGCCGCTGGCCCATGCGGGCCGTCACCGGGAAGACTCCGGCCATCTCGTGCCGCCCGCCTCCGCTGTCCGCAATCGCCTCGCAGAGATACATGAAGCCGCCGCACTCGGCATAGACCGGCCTGCCTGCGCGGGAGAACGCCAGCACCTGCTCGCGCATTTGCTGGTTGGCGGCGAGCTGGGCCGCGTGCAGCTCCGGGTAGCCGCCGCCGAAGTAGAGGCCGTCGAGGTGCTCCGGCAGCGTCTTGTCATGCAGCGGACTGAAGCGCACCAGCTCGGCTCCGGCAGCGGCAAGCAGGTCGAGGTTGTCTTGGTAATAGAAGCAGAAGGCCGCGTCCCAGGCCACGCCGAGGCGCACCTTACCGACTGACTCCATGATCGGCGCGGCAGGCGGGGCTGAGCGAACCTGCGCCTCTCCGGCGATCTGAATGAGGCGGTCAAGGTCAAGATGCTCCTCAATCAGGCTGACGAGCTGCTGCCGGTTGATGTCCGCCTCCGCGCCCATGTGCAGGCCAAGGTGGCGCGAGGGCAGGCTGATGCCGTTCTCGCGCGGCAGCGAGCCGATGATCTCCGCCTGGCAGTGCCGCCGCACCGCCTCGCTGACGAGCTGGAGATGCTTCGCGCTGCCCACCTGATTGAAGATCACCCCGGCCAGCCGCAGGCGGGGATCAAGGCTCTCAAAGCCCCGTAGCACCGCCGCCGCGCTCTCCGCCATTGAGCGCACATCCAGCACCAGCAGCACCGGCACATTGAGCAGCGCGGCCAGCTCTGCTGCCGAACCGTTGCCGCCGTCAAAGAGGCCCATCACCCCTTCGATCACCGAGATGGATTGACTGTCCGCATGGCGGGCGAAGCACTGCCGCACCCAGTCCGGGCCGCACATGCGGATGTCAAGGTTGCGCGAGGTCTGGCCTGTGACGAGCAGGTGCAGGCTGGGGTCAATGAAGTCCGGGCCGCACTTGAAGGGCTGCACGCTCAGGCCACGCTGGCGCAGGGCCGCCATGATGCCGAGCGTGACCGTGGTCTTGCCGCAGCCGGAGTGCGTCCCGGCAATGAGGAGGGAGGTGGGGGGCATAATTATACACCAAGGCGGAGGTTGGGCAGCCCTGAAGTCAGGGGAGGAGTCTGGGCGGGCAACTACACCACAAACACCCTGGTCGGCTGCTCCTGTAAGGCGATATCAAGACTGAAAGCCGGATTGAGCGGCCTGATCTCTTGCTGTATGCGCGCAGAAACCAACTCTGGCAGGTTATTCGTGCTGCTCAGGTGAGCCAACACCACCTGCTGCAACGAAGAATCCGCCAGCTCCGCAAGAAAACGGGCTGCATCATCATTCGCGAGGTGCCCATGACTCGACCGCACCCGCTGCTTGATCGGCAGCGGATACGGGCCGTCTGCCAGCATCTGCGGGTCATAGTTGGCTTCTAAAATCAGGGCTTGGCAGCGGCGTGTCCGTTGCCGGATGAGTGAGGTGATCTTGCCGGTGTCGGTGCAGCAGCAGAGTGAGCTGGTTCCATCCGAAACTACAAACCCCACTGGATCAGTGGTGTCATGCGAGATACGGAAGGGATGAATTTCCAGATCATTTAAGGCAAAGGTCGTGCCGGTTTCAAACTCAGCCCGTTGATAGAGCTTTTGCAGCTTGGCCTCAGCAGCGCGATGGGTGCCGATATTGGCATACACGGGTAGATTGAGCAACCGGGAGAGTACCCCAACACCGCTGATGTGGTCGCCGTGTTCATGGGTGACGAGAATGGCTGTCAGGTTTTCAGGAGAGCGGTTGATCAACTCCAGCCTGCGGCGGAGTTCCTTGCCAGAAAACCCGGCATCAATCAGCACCGCAGTGGAGCCAGATTCAATGAGGATGGAATTGCCTCTGGAGCCAGAGCCAAGGACGCAGAATCTCATCTGGATGTTCTGGATTCCTAAAGGGAGAGAGGGAAACAAAAAAAGCAGAAGGCCAAGCCTTTGTCAGACTCAGCCTCCTGCTTTAGCCGTCAATTTGACCGCAGATTAGTCCGTCCCGGCTACACAGTCACCTTTGGTTGTCACGGTCACGCCGACTTTGCTGAACTCTACATGATCAGCCACGGCACAACCCTTGCTCGCGGTATTCGCCGACTCCTCAGGCTCAGAGGCAGTGCAGCCCATCGATTCCCCGACATCCAACGCGTCTTGCTGGCAGCTGATCTTGGCAAAGTGGTCGTCTGTCACGCGGACATTCGTCAGTTTGACATTGCCAGTGTTGGTAACTTTGTATGCCCAAGCATCTCGGCCTGTCTTTACTGTTTTATCCGCCTTGCAGATAGCGATGCCTGGTTCGGTTGCCGCAGACTGGTGCTTTTTATCCGCCAATATATTTTTTGACGAAGTGTCACAGGTCATGGTTTCTTTTGCCAACACGAGGCCGGAAACAAACAGGGCGCAACCCAGCAGCAGCGAGACTACGATGGTACGAAATTTCATCTTCATGTTTTTTCTCCTAGAGCAAATGCAGCACTATCTGGTAGCTTAGACACCATGTCCGGGGGTTCTTCTGCGCCAGCTGTCTGCTAAAATAGATTTTTCCTTCTAGGATAGAATACGTGAAATCGCCCTGCTTGTCAACTTGTTGGTTTAAAAAATTTTACTATTTAATTTTTTTTACCAACATCCACAGCACGTTAAACTACAGTGCAAATAAGCAAGGGAAGAGTACTGCTCGTTTGCAAAGGAGTTCGCCTCGGCAGAAGAGGAGTTCGGCTTGGCCAAACTGCTTGCAGCGGTTGCCAATGGCTTGAGATGGCAACCGTACTGGCTGTTTGTTGGAAGTTGGCGACCAAGGCTTGCGAGGTAAAAGTCGGTAGGTTCTGGTTATGCATAATGGGCCTCATTTGGGAAGACGATAAGGAGCAATTTCCCCTAAGAATACCATGGGTGGTAATGATTGTCCTGGGGGAATATTAGACAGGCACAGCAGAAGGCTGTTTCTGCGCCAAGTAAGCACCCTGCAAGCTGATTCGACGGCGGATAGCTATAGGGATGCTTTCTGGCCGAGAATGTTGAAATATTGTAAAAATATCACAACGGAGAAAGGGCTAACCGAAACTCGATATATCCCTTTTAAACTGATGGTTGAGAATTTTTTCTTTTATAGTCAAGAAATTACTGTTGACAAACATAGATACTCAGACTATCTTTAGGTAGTGGGCAGCCTGCTTTAGGATCATGCACAAAAAAAATCTACAGAAGAGGTGAAGAATGAGTACAATCCAGCAGATCGCGTTTGATTTTTTGCCACGATTTCTTTCAGGAACAGCGACTGCGTTTCTGATCGAAATCATGAGGCACTATAATATCCCGCCCTTTAGGGAGGAAAAGAGGGAAATCTGGGTTATGTTCTAAACTAATAACCTTGTTCCACTGCTCGATATCGTTTCATCCACTTTTCAGATGGCATGAAGTATCGTGCAGGGCACTGTTCAACCTATGCCGTCAGCAGCCTGTTTGCTGACATAGTTTGTACCGATTCAAAGGCAGTACGTCACCCTGCGGGGTGTGGATTGAAACTATAGGCACGATATAACTGTTGTTCAAGCAGCAAACGCCCCCTTCACCGGGGGCGCACTTCTTTCCTCTGCGCAATTCCCCGCAAACTCCATTGCAAATCCCGCTGCAGCGGGGTATTGTTGGCCAGCAATCCCTGCCGCGCCGCTTTCTTTTTCCTGCTGCTGCGTGCGCTGCTGGATTTCTTCCCAAATTGATCATGAGCGGCCTGACGACGTGATCACATCATGCTGACAACACGTTCCGCATGTGCGGAAGGCGGTTTTTGCGACAAGCTGCGCTCCGCCGCCGCCTGTCTGCGCCTGAAGCCGCCTTGCCCTGATATTCCGCCGCAATCTCCCGCCTTTTTCCTGCCAGCAACGCCTCATTCATTGTTTTCTTTGCCACAAAGCAAGCCTGAAATGCCTCGTTTATTGCTTGCAACGAGACGTTTCTTGCCTGCGATGAGGCGTTTCAAGTCTGCAACGCCTCGTTTCTGGCCTGCAACGAGACGTTTCTTGCTTGCAATGAGACGTTGCAGGCTTGCTTTGAGGCGTTTCTTGCCTGAAACGCCTCGTTTCTGGCTTGCAACGAGACGTTTCAAGTCTGCTTTGAGGCATTTCATGCTTGCAATGAGGCGTTTCAAGTCTGCAACGCAACGTTTTCAGCTTGCTTCGCCTCAATTCAAGTCTTCCGCAAGGCAGAAAAAGGCTGCTTTTTCAGAGAGGAAGCATGAACCGGCAGCACGCCGCCGTCGGAAGCAGATAAACCGCAGTCATCATCTCAGAGGAGGAACGCACCATGCCCAATTTTCCTAAAACAGAAGCGGAAGTCGTCAGTCTGGCTCAGAGCATCATCAACGGAATAACAGACAACCCGGACTTTCCTGCACCGCCAGTCACCCCGGTGGCGTTGCAGGCTTCTTTGAACACGTTCATAGGCTCGCGCGACGCGCAGACTGCGGCCTATGCGGCGGCGGAGCAGTCAACCGATGTCAAGCAGGGCGATTATGAGGCACTGATCACAGAAATGAAGATGATGCTGCGCTACGCTGAAGACGCGGTGCACGGTGACGACTCAAAGCTGTCCGCGCTCAACTGGGGCGCGAGAAGAGGGAAAACGCCGCTGGCCGTGCCCGGCCAAGTCCGTCTTTTGCAAGTGGCGCAGCAGGTCGAAGGCAGGCTGACCTTGCGCTGGAAAAAGCCGATTGAAGGCGGCTCGCCCTCGTATTACAAAATCGAGCGGCGCGAGCGGACTGCGGGCGGCTGGGTGCTGGCCGGAACCGCCAGCATCACAGAAATCACGCTCACCAATCAAGAGCGCGGCAAGGATCTGGAATATCAAATCATCGCAGCCAACAAAGCCGGCGACGGCCCGCCAAGCAACAGAGTGACAGTGGTGCTGTGATTGGAGGGAAAGCACGCCGACAGCAAGGGGGCGGATACGTATGTCCGCCTATCTCACGCATTCTTTTCATCAAACAAAACCAATGAATACTCATTTCATCGCCCGCCGCCGGGAATCTGACCAGAAAACGCAATCTGTTTATGAGCATTTGCAGGAAGTTTCCGCAGAATGCGCCCGGCTTGCCAAGAAAATAGGCGCAGAAGATGCAGGACGGCTCATCGGCTTGCTGCATGATTTCGGCAAATACAGCAATGCGTTTCAAGACTATATCACTGAGAATACTGCCAACAAGCGGCGCGGCGAAGTTGACCATGCAACAGCTGGTGCACAGCAGGCATGGCAGCTCTTCAAGGATTATAAAATTCATGGTCAGCTGACAGGGCAGATTCTTGCTCTGTGTCTTGCCTCGCATCATGGCGGATTGCTCAATTGTCTGAAGCCTGAAGGCGAAAACGGCTTTCAGAAAAGAATCAGCAAAAATGATGGAGAGACACATCTGCTGGAATGCCTTGAGAAGGCGGATAAAGAAATCTTAGATCAGCTGCATCAGCTTGATGACAAGGGCATCAAACTCTTTTTAGGCAGTTTCTGGCCAAAAATATTCAGCCTTATTGGTTCTGAAAAAGAATCCAAGCTGATCAGGCAATTCCGGCTTGGTCTTTTCACGCGCTTCCTCTTCAGCTGCTTAATTGATGCCGACCGCATCAGCAGCGCAGATTTTGAATATCCAAATAATGCGCAGCTGCGTTCTAACGGGCCGGTGAATTGGCAAATTGCCATTGAGCGGCTGAAAGCCAAGCAGTTTCAGGCCAGAAATGAGAAGGTTGATGCAATCCGCCGGTCAATCTCTGATCAATGCCGCGCACGTGCAGATGACGAGCAGGGGATTTACACGCTCTCTGTGCCAACTGGTGGCGGCAAGACCTTTTCCAGCATGAGATTTGCCTTGCATCATGCCAAGAAGCATCAGCTTGAGCGAATTATTTATATCATTCCCTTTACCAGCATCATTGAGCAGAACGCTGATGAAGTCCGCAAGACTATTGAGCAGGCAGGCGACGCATTCCCTTGGGTGTTAGAGCATCATTCCAACTTGGAGCCGGAAAAGGAGAGCAAATATTCAGCACTTGTCAGTGAAAACTGGGATGCGCCGATTATTTTCACGACAATGGTGCAGTTTCTTGAAGTGCTTTTTGACGGCGGAACGCGCAGCGCACGTCGTTTGCACAATCTTGCCAACGCAGTTCTCATCTTTGATGAAATTCAAAGCCTGCCGGTCAACTGTGTGCACCTCTTCTGCAATGCAGTGCAGTTTCTGGCAGATCATGCAAAGACAACCACAGTGCTTTGCACAGCCACCCAGCCTTTATTAAACAAGCTGCGCTGCCCGGATAAAGGCCAGCTGACGTTTTCAGCAAATCATGAGCTGGTGGAGAACACGACTGCGGTTTTTGATCAGCTCAAACGGGTGCAGATTAAGAATCAATTCCGTTCGCAAGGATGGTCTGGAGAGGAGATTGCCGAACTTTCCCTGAAGCAGCTTACAGAAAAGGGCAATTGCTTAGTGATCGTGAATACAAAAAGCTGGGCGCGGAAATTGTATGCGCTGTGCGCCGCAAAGACAGACAAAAAGAATGTCTTTCATCTCAGCACTAATCTGTGTCCTGCGCATCGCAAGAAGATTCTGGCTGAAGTGCGGCAGCGTCTTAATGACAAACTGCCCGTGTTGTGTATAAGCACCCAACTTATTGAAGCGGGCGTGGATGTGGATTTCAATGCGGTCATCCGTTTCTTGGCTGGGCTTGATTCTATTGCTCAGGCTGCCGGACGCTGCAACCGCAACGGCAATCTTCAGCAGCAAGGGGAAGTTTTTGTTGTCAATCCGCAGGAAGAAGCCATTGACCAGCTTGAAGAAATCAAGATTGGACAAGAAAAAACCCAGCGCATCTTCGAAGAAGAGAAAGGAAATGATCTTCTTCAGCCGGAAATCATGACGCGTTATTTCAAATATTATTTTTATGAGCGGGCAGACATTATGTCGTATCCGCTGGATGGAAAGCAGGCAGAAAGAGACGACACGCTGCTTAATCTTCTTGGTGATAATCAATTCAATCCTGGCCGGAAAGACACGCCGCTGCTTCAGCAGTCTTTCAAAACCGCTGGGCAAGTCTTCAAGGCCATTGATGCTCCAACGCAAGCGGTGCTAGTGCCGTATGATGATAAGGGCAAAGAAATCATCGGCGAACTCTGCGCCGCATATCATCCTGCTGAAGCGTATAAACTCCTGCGGCAAGCCCAGCAGTACAGCGTCAATGTGTTCCCTAATGTCTTGCGAAGATTGCAGTCGGCGGGGGCAATTTATCCGGCGCATGAGGAGATAGAGATTTACTGCCTGCGGGAAGAGTATTACAGTGAAGACTTCGGGTTATCTGAAGATGGCGGCGGTAGGATGTCGCTGGCAACCGCATAAAGGCAGGCGTTGTGCAGTTGAATTGTATCGCCACAACAATTTAAAAACAGGCCGCATCTGATGCGAAGGAGGGCTTCATCATGGCTCGCACACGTTCAATCTTGGCGGATGTCAGTGCCGGAATAAGCGAATTGCAAAAAAATCCTCTGGCCGTGCTTCAGCAGGGGCACGGCGCTCCGGTTGTCATTCTTCATCATGACGAACCGGCATTTTATGCGGTTCCAGCAGAGCTTTATGAAATGCTTCTGGAGAAGCTGGAAGATGTCGAGCTGGCCGAGCTTGTCAGGAAGCGGGAGAAGCAGCCGGAGATTGAGGTGGATATTAATGACCTTTAAGCTGGTCTTCAAACAGGAGGCGAAAAAAGAATGGGACAGCCTTGATGAAACTGTTCGTTCGCTTTTTGCCAAAAAACTCAAAGAGCGGCTTGAACAGCCAAGGGTACAAAGTGCGCAGCTCAATGGCATGAAGGATTGTTACAAGATTAAACTTCTCCGGGCTGGGTATCGTCTTGTTTATCAGGTGCGCGATAAAGAACTGATTGTATCAGTCATCGCTGTTGGTAAACGGGATAAAAGCCAAGTGTACAAAATAGCTCTGAAGAGATTTGAGAGCTGACATAAGATTTTTTGCATCTGCACTCATCACACTATTATATTCCTCATGAGTTACAAGGTTGAAATCACGATAAACTATGTAACTCCTGACAAGGTGAATCCATGAAAAACAGCATCAGTTTCCGGCTTTGGGGACGTTATGCCCTGTTTTCCGATCCGGTGACAAAGATCGGCGGGGAAAAATGCTCCTATCATGTACCGACGTATGAGGCCATCAAGGGCGTGTTGAAATCCATCTATTGGAAGCCGACTATCATCTGGCATGTGGATAAAGTGAGGGTGATGTGGCAAATCAAAACTCAGACTAAAGGGACTAAGCCTTTAGTTTGGAGCGGCGGCAATTCTCTGGCAATTTATACCTTTCTGCATGAGGTGGAATACCAAGTGCAAGCGCACTTTACTTGGAATCTGCATCGTCCTGAGCTGGCGCAAGATAGGATTGACGGCAAGCATTATCAGCTGGCGCAAAGGATGCTGGAAAAAGGCGGCAGACAGGATATTTTCCTCGGTGTCCGCGATTGTCCAGCTTACGTGGAGCCGTGCGAGTTCGGCGAAGGCAAAGGTCATTATGATGAAACGCCGGAACTCAGCTTCGGTTTGATGTTTCATGGCTTTGATTATCCTGATGAGACAGGCAAAGACGAACTTGCTAGCCGCTTCTGGCAGGCGGTGATGCGCAAGGGAGTTTTGGAATTCCCAAAGCCAGAGGGCTGCGTGATCAGGCGTTCTGTCCGTAAGATGACGGCAAAGGAATTTGCGCTGCATGAAAATCTGCTCTCTGTGGAACAAGAGGAGGCTGCTTTATGAGCTGGATGGCGAAATTGTATGAGACGTATGAAAGAGGACTCACTCTTGATTTGCCATTTGAAAAAAGACTGATGCCGGTCAGTCATACACTTCAGAATGCGCATGTCAACATTGTCATTGACAAGAGCGGAAATTTCAGGCGGGCAACAGTGCTGGATAAAACGCAGATCATCTTGCCTGCAACGGAAGAATCCGCAGGCAGAACCAGCGGCGAAGCACCGCATCCGCTTGCAGACAAGATTCAATATGTTGCCAAAGATTATGCGGAATATGGAGGTGAAAAGAAACCATACTTTGCAAGCTATGAAAAGCAGCTTGCTGCATGGTGCGCGTCGCCTTTTGCACATAAAAAGGCTTGCGCTGTTCATGCCTACATCAGTAAAGGCAGCGTGGTTGCTGATCTGATCGAACATGGCATCTTGCATCGTGATGAAAACGGCCAACTGCTCACCAAATGGCCCTTTGAAATCACGGCAGAACGTCCTGAGCCACCCATTTTCAAGGTACTTCCGAAGAAAGAAGGCAAGATTGAACCAGGAGATGCTCTTGTTTGCTGGTCAGTAGAGGACAAAGAGGAAGTAGGCAGTAAAACATGGGAAGATCAGAGCTTGCAGCAAAGCTGGGTTGATTTTAATGCGTCCTCAGAAGGTGGAATAGGGCTTTGCTACATCTCGGCTGAGGAAAAGAAAATCGCGGTGAATCATCCGGCTAAATTGCGGCATACAGGAGACAAAGCAAAACTTGTTTCCTCAAATGATGGTTTCGGTTTCACCTACAGAGGCCGTTTTACTGATTGGAGCCAAGCGGCAGGCATCAGTTTTGATGTCACCCAAAAAGCGCATAATGCTTTACGCTGGCTGATCTCACGCCAAGGATACAGGAACGGCGATCAGGTTTATGTTTCTTGGGCGGTTTCTGGGAAAGAAATTCCAGAACCTTTGCAAGATTCTTATGCCATGCTCAGTGCCGAACCTTCCTTTGAGAAAGAAGAGGAACCGGAAGAGAAGCCGCAGCAGAAGATTGATCACCTCACAGATATTGGCCAGTCATTTAACAATAAATTCAGGAAATATCTTGAAGGATATGGAAGCAAATTCGATCTGAATGAGCAGATTGTGGTGATGGGTCTTGATTCTGCCACGCCGGGAAGAATGGGCATCATCTATTACCGGGAGCTGCTTGCCAGCGAGTTTCTGAAACGCCTTGAAAGCTGGCATCTTGAGTTTGCTTGGCCGCAGCGGCATACAAAGGAACTGGATGATCCGAAAGGCAAGAAGAAAAAGATCGTCAAAGTGATCTGGCCGGTGAGTTCTCCTGTGCCAAGAACGATTGCTGAAGCGGCGTATGGCGATGTGTTGAAGAGCAATGACACGCTGAAGAAGAGTGTGATCGAACGAATACTGCCCTGCATTGTTGATGGAGTGCCTTTCCCTGAAGATTTGATGCAATGCGCTGTCCGCAGGGCCAGCAATCGCAATAACTGCGAGCATTGGGAGTGGGAAAAAAATCTTGGAGTCGCCTGCGCCCTGTTCAAGGGCTTTCATGCGCGGCATCCAGATATAACTAAAAGGAGCGAATACGCTATGGGACTCGAACGAGAGAGAGCAACAAGGGAATATCTCTACGGCAGGCTGCTGGCTGTGGCAGAGAGAATCGAGGAAATCGCCTTGAGTGTCGGCGGAGAAAACAGACCGACAAATGCGGCCAGATTGATGCAGCGTTTCGCAGATCGTCCCTGCTCCACATGGCGGACGATTGAGCTGAATTTGCAGCCCTACATGCAGCGGCTGCAAGGAAGCAGAGCGGGATTCTTAACCAACATGAAGAAGGAGCTTGATGAAATCAAGTCATTGTTCGTAACAGAAGACTTCATCAAAGATGAATCGCTGCAAGGAGAATTTCTGCTCGGCTATCATTGCCAGCGGCAGGAATTGCGTAAAAAGAAGGACGATGAAGCTGCATCACCTGACAACAACAACGGCAGCAACGACGATAACGAATAACCGCAGAGGAGAAGAACCATGAGCTTGGACAACAAGATTGATTTTGCTTTGATAGTAAGTGTGAAAAATGCCAATCCAAACGGCGACCCGTTGAACGGCAACCGCCCGCGTGTGGATTACGAAGGTTTTGGCGAGATCAGCGATGTTTGCTTGAAAAGAAAAATCAGAGACCGGCTGCAAGATGCTGGTCATCTGATCTTTGTGCAGTCCGATGAGAAGAAGATTGACGGAATGCCCAGCTTGAGCGCAAGGGCAGATTCGGAGGAAGTCGGCTTGGGCAAAGATGGATTTAACCGGAAGAAAACCAATCCTGAAAAGGCAGCAAAACTTGCCTGCGAAAAATGGCTGGACGTTCGCACCTTCGGCCAGCTTTTTGCTTTCAAAGGAAAGGAGAAGGATGCGGACGGCGTTTCCATTCCTATTCGGGGGCCGGTTTCCATTCATCCTGCTTTCAGTGTTGAACGAGTGAACGTAACCAGCACGCAGATCACCAAAAGCGTGAGCGGTGAAGGAGACGGCACAAAACGGGGATCTGACACAATGGGCATGAAGCATCGTGTGGATAAAGCTGTCTATGTCACCTATGGCAGCATGAATCCACAGCTTGCCGGACGCACTGGTTTCAGCAATGAAGATGCGGAAGCCATCAAAAAGGTGCTGACGAAATTGTTTGAAGGAGATGCTTCTTCTGCGCGGCCAGAAGGCAGCATGGCCGTGGAAAAGGTGATCTGGTGGCGGCATAACTGCAAGTCAGGGCAGTATTCCTCAGCTAAAGTGCATCGCACTTTGCATGTGAAAGCTGACGGCAGCTTTGAGCTGGACAAGCTGGATGGTTTACTGCCGGAGATCATTGACGGCTTTTAAGCAGATTCGCCCCCTTCACGGGGGCGTTGGATGAAAAACTATGTTCTTTAAAAATCTTGACTCAGACCTCCGCGCCGCCCTGCTCATCCAGCTGCGCGATCTCTGGACGCACACCTCAACTGCGATTGAGGGCAACAGCCTTACCCTTGGTGAAACCGCTTTTGTTCTCCGCGAGGGTTTGACCGTTGCGGGCAAGCCGCTTAAAGATCATCAGGAAGTGGTGGGCCATGCGCGGGCCATTGATTTGCTCTGGGGCTGTCTAGAACCGGGCAAAGCATTCGGAGAGAACGAGCTGTTTGCTTTGCACAAGGCGGTGCAGACGGAGGCGATCTATGATTATTATCAGCCGGTCGGCAAATGGAAGAATGAGCCGAATTCCACTGCTGGAATCGTAAACGGCAGGCAGATTCTTTTTGAATATGCTTTGCCTGCCCATGTTCCTGCATTGATGGAACGCTGGTTTGTTTTGCTGCACGAACTGGAGGACAAGACGCAGGCTGGAGATGCCAAGCAGACATTGAACGCTTACGTTCAGCTTCATGTCGCTTTTGTCCGCATTCATCCTTTTGCGGATGGCAATGGCCGGTTAGCCCGCTTAGTCGCCAACCTACCTGTGTTGCGGGCCGGGCTGCCGCCAATCATCATTCCAAAAGAACAGCGCAAGGAGTACATAGACATCTTAGCGGCTTGGCATTATGCCGCCGGACAGATCAAAGCCGGTGATGAACTGCTTGATGCGACGGAAGAGCTGGCGGTGTTTGCGGAATTTTGTCAAAGAGCGTGGCAGGAATCCATCAGGCTGGTGGAAGAGGCGCGGAGGAGGCAGGAGATACGAAGGACATTGTGAATAAAACAGTATAGGCACTGTTAATCATCTTGGAGAGAGCTTATGTATTCCGAAGACGATTTACTGATGATTTCCGCGCTGCAACATCTGCTGTTCTGTCCGCGCCAATGCGCTCTCATTCATCTGGAGCAGATTTGGACAGAGAACCGGCTCACTGCCGAAGGGCGGCTTTTGCACGAGCATGTGCATGAGGCGGGCAGTGATTCGAGAGGCGCGGTGCGGATTGAATACGACATGCCGCTGCGCTCGTTGCGGCTGGGCTTGTCGGGCAGGGCGGACGTAGTGGAAATGCAGCGGCAGCCGGATAAGACCTGGCAGCCGTTTCCGGTGGAGTACAAGCACGGCAAGCCGAAGAAGGACGACTCCGATTTAGTGCAGCTCTGCGCCCAAGCTCTCTGCTTGGAGGAAATGCTTGGCTGCGCGGTTCCAGCGGGTGCATTTTATTATGGGGTGAAGAAGCGGCGCACCGAAGTGGCCTTTGATCAGCGGCTGCGGCGAGTCACTGAAGAGGCAGCAGCCCGTCTGCACGAGCTGCTTTCCGGCACAATCACGCCGCAGCCGGAATACAGCAAACGCTGCGAAAGCTGCTCCCTAATTGACACCTGCCTGCCTCAGACTTCGGGAAGAAGAGGCCGGGTCAGCAACTACATGGAGAGGATGACGGCACTATGAAGACGCATCTTAACACCCTGTTTGTAACGACCCAAGGAGCCTATTTAGCCAAGGATGGCGAGACAGTGGCCGTGCGGCTTGAAGGAGAAACCAAGCTCCGCCTGCCTGTGCATACCTTAGGCGGGATTGTCTGCTTTGGTAATGTCGGATGCAGCCCGTTTCTCCTTGGCTTTTGCGGCGAGAACAACGTTGCGGTCAGCTTTCTTGATGAGCAGGGCCGCTTTCTGGCGCGGGTAGTTGGGCCAGTCTCTGGCAATGTCCTGCTCAGGCGGGAGCAATACCGCCGCGCCGATGATCTGGCCTTTTCTGCCCAAATGGCGCGCGCCTTTCTCAGCGGCAAGGTGGGCGGCAGCCGAAACGTGCTGTTGCGCGTGCTGCGCGATCATGGCGACAAAGTGGATGTGGAACAGATCAAGCAAGCCACTGACCGTCTTGGCGCGTCGCTGCGGCGGCTTCAGGAAGAGCTGGATTTGGATGCGGTGCGCGGCGTGGAAGGAGATGCAGCCCATGTCTATTTTCAGCATTTCGATCATCTCATTCTGCGCAACAAAGAGGAGTTCTTCTTCCGCGAACGCAGCCGCAGGCCGCCGCTGGATCGGGTCAACTGCCTGCTCTCGTTCCTCTACACGCTGGTCATGCACGACGTGCGTTCGGCGCTTGAATGCGTGGGCCTTGATCCCGCAGTCGGCTTTCTTCATCGCGACCGACCGGGCCGTCCTGGTTTGGCTTTGGATATGATGGAAGAGTTTCGCCCATTAGCAGATCGTCTTGCCCTATCCCTGATTAATCTTGGCCAGCTTCGGCCCAAGGATTTTGTCCTCAGTGAGAGCGGCGGGGTGCGGATGAAGGACGAGGCAAGAAAAGAGCTATTGACTGCTTATCAGGCGCGCAAGCAAGACGTGCTGGAACATCCTTTTCTGGGCGAAAAAATGCCGCTCGGTCTCTTCTTTCATACACAAGCCCTGCTCTTGGCCCGTTTCCTGCGTGGCGATTTAGACGGCTACCCACCGGTAATCTTTGGTTAGCCTGTTGATTATTAACATGATATATTTCGATAAAATCCTAATCTAAACCCGACTATAAACGCCTCATTCCCTGTTTAAAACGAGGCATTCGCTGTTTAAAATGCCACGCTTGATGTTCAGAGTGAGGCATTCGCTGTTTCAAACGAGGCGTTTGACGCTTAAAACGCCTCATTCGATGCTTCAAATGCCACGTTTGATGTTCAGAGTGAGGCATTCGCTGTTTCAAACGAGGCGTTTGACGCTTAAAACGCCTCATTCGATGCTTCAAATGCCACGTTTGATGTTCAGAGTGAGGCATTCGCTGTTTCAAACGAGGCGTTTGATGTTCAGGATGAGGCATTCTAAACAAGGAATGAGCCAGTTGCTGTTGCAAACGTGGCATTCGATGCCAGGTCTGAGACGTTTGTTAGCCAAAAAACCGTTGTCCTGCTTTGTAGGGACGCAGATTGAAACGGATGAGGTGCAATCATGCTTGTCTTAGTCAGTTACGATGTCCAAACCAGCGATCCTGACGGCCCGAAACGGCTGCGGCGAGTTGCCAAAGTCTGCCGGGATTATGGGCAGAGGGTGCAGTATTCGGTCTTTGAGTGCATCGTGCCGCCGGATAAGTGGGTAAAGATGCGGGCGCGGCTGATTGAAGAGATTGACGAAGAGAAGGACAGCCTGCGTTTCTATTTTCTGGGGGCCAATTGGAAAAACCGGGTCGAGCATATCGGGGCCAAAGTGGCGATTGACCAGGAAGGGCCGTTGATAGTATAGTTGCGCAATTGTGTTGTTGGTAAGAGAATTACAGGATAGCAAACGGCAGCGCGAACCGTAAGCGGACAGAAAAAGCCGGGAGGTTCGCAGGCTGCACAGCAAGGAGGTGAAAGCAAAAAAGAGTAGTTGTTGATCACTGTGATCGGTGGTTGAGAAACACTGATCGCGGAAATGCAGTAAAAGTTTGAATCGCAGCAGTCTGTTGCGATTCGACTGTCGCCTCCTTCACGGGGGCGTGGATTGAAACAGCTTACCAGCATACGCCCATGCGCATTCCCGCTGTCGCCTCCTTCACGGGGGCGTGGATTGAAACAAACGCATCCAGCAGCTCGTCATACATATCCGAGGTCGCCTCCTTCACGGGGGCGTGGATTGAAACTCTGCCGCTCTAGCCTCTTCAGGCGTTCCGTATGACGTCGCCTCCTTCACGGGGGCGTGGATTGAAACCACTATGGAAGCGATAAACAAACCAGAATGGCTCGTCGCCTCCTTCACGGGGGCGTGGATTGAAACAATGCGGTGATATTCTATTGGCCCGCCACCATTGTCGCCTCCTTCACGGGGGCGTGGATTGAAACACGCCAAAGGTGCTCAAGATATCTAGCCTGCTTGGTCGCCTCCTTCACGGGGGCGTGGATTGAAACGTCTTGTCTGCATCTGGTGTCAAAGGCCAATCAAGTCGCCTCCTTCACGGGGGCGTGGATTGAAACAGCTTACAGCTCAAGCTGCGGAAGGAGTAGGGGCGTCGCCTCCTTCACGGGGGCGTGGATTGAAACGCTGTGCCACCGGAAAACACCGTGGTTGATCTAGTCGCCTCCTTCACGGGGGCGTGGATTGAAACATGATAGAAATTATCTAATGCTCACTATTGCTGGGTCGCCTCCTTCACGGGGGCGTGGATTGAAACAGGCATCATTCTCTCCTTATGCCACAGTGCCGTCGTCGCCTCCTTCACGGGGGCGTGGATTGAAACCGCCTGCTCTACGCAGCACAGCGGAGAAGCTGGGTCGCCTCCTTCACGGGGGCGTGGATTGAAACCGCCAAGAACAGTAACATATATTGAAATAGTAAGGTCGCCTCCTTCACGGGGGCGTGGATTGAAACTCCCGCGCAATCTTGGATGACATACCCGCCTGCCGTCGCCTCCTTCACGGGGGCGTGGATTGAAACCACCTGGCTTTTGGCTGATCCACAGGAGGAGGGGTGTCGCCTCCTTCACGGGGGCGTGGATTGAAACCTATATTTTGATATTAACTGATATCATAAGATAGTCGCCTCCTTCACGGGGGCGTGGATTGAAACACTACCTCGCAACGACGCTGTAGGTTGTAGATAGTCGCCTCCTTCACGGGGGCGTGGATTGAAACCCCGCCTGGCAGCTCATCCAGCGCAGGATTCCAGTCGCCTCCTTCACGGGGGCGTGGATTGAAACTGGTGGCACAGCGAACTTACTGCACCACCAGCCGGTCGCCTCCTTCACGGGGGCGTGGATTGAAACACCTGTTTTTGAACTGGAAGAGGCGGAAGGCGGCGTCGCCTCCTTCACGGGGGCGTGGATTGAAACGCGTATAAGGTCATAGTGTGTTGTATATCGACATGTCGCCTCCTTCACGGGGGCGTGGATTGAAACAGCTGCTACACGCTTGATCTCCCCAGCGACTGCGTCGCCTCCTTCACGGGGGCGTGGATTGAAACACGGCTCATCTATTTCAGCGTTTTCCACTGCTGCTTGTCGCCTCCTTCACGGGGGCGTGGATTGAAACAAAGCGCAGGCGCGGCCCAAAGCCGTGTGGCGTGTGTCGCCTCCTTCACGGGGGCGTGGATTGAAACAAGGGCATTAGCTGCCATGCTGGATAATGCAGACGTCGCCTCCTTCACGGGGGCGTGGATTGAAACGGTGCTTTGCGCTCCTGAATGACGAACGGCTTGAAGTCGCCTCCTTCACGGGGGCGTGGATTGAAACCCCCTCTGCGTAGCATCACACCAACCCCGCCGCAGGTCGCCTCCTTCACGGGGGCGTGGATTGAAACAGGTTGACGCAACAATGGGCGTGCTCGTTGAGCGTCGCCTCC
>NZ_JBLWEO010000011.1:0-13482 GCF_048287395.1 Candidatus Electronema sp. PJ
CCACCTTACTCTCCTGATCTTAATCCGATTGAGCATAAATGGGCGCAGGCAAAAGCTCTCAGAAAAAAATATCGATGCTCGGTTGAGGAGCTTTTTCAGAACGATATAATATGATCTTTTTATATCGCTACAGCTATATCAATGGCTTCCATACGCTTTCCCTCCTTTTTGGGCTGAATGGATTTCTGCCGCAGCGGCAGAGAGACCGGGACAACGCATGTCCCAACGATAAACAACTACCTGAGCAGCTTGCCTCACACCTTGCCCTTGCTTTGCCGAAGGATGGAAAGCAGCAGGGCAAAGCCCATGAAGCCAGCCAGCAGGAAACCAACCACGCCGATGATCGGGATATCGTGCCATTTCGGTTTGATACCGGAAAGAACCACCAAAGACGAGCCGATGATCAAGGCGGCTAGGACGATGGCAAAGGCAATCTTGTTGGCAATGCGATAAAGGGCCTTTTCCAAGGGCCGCAGGCCGTGATGTTCCAGCTCCAGCCGCACTTTACCCTGCCGGAGCATGGCCAGTACGCCGCGTGTCTCGGCAGGCAGGTCGCGGAACAGGCTCAAATACTGGCTGCTGGTTTCTGCGGCCTCGTGCGCTAGCCGTCGCGGGGAGAGCCGCTGCTTTCTGATCTTTTTAATAAAGGGTTTGGCCAGCGAGAGCATTTCGATGTGCGAGTCAAGCATCAAGCCAACGCCCTCGGCTGTGCCCAAAGCCTTGAGCATCAGATACAAACTCGGCTTGAGAAACATGTTATGGCGACTGAACAGCCGCAGCAGCTCCCAGTGAATTTTGCCAATCTCCAACTCACCAAGGGCCAGATGCAAATAGCGGCTCATAAAGTCGCTAATATCCAAAGACAGCGCGTCCCGGTCGAATTTGCCCAGCTGCACTGTCATGTTCAGCAAGGCTGAGGTGATCCGGTTCTCGTCACCAGAGACAATACTCGCTATCAGCTCAATGAAACTCTCCCGGTCTTTAAATAACAGCCTGCCCATCTGGCCAAAATCAATAAAGCACACTACGTTGCCCGGCAAAAAAAAGATGTTGCCGGGATGCGGATCAGCGTGAAAAAAGCCGTGAGTGAAAATTTGCTCCATCACGAGCCTGGCACCGCGCTCGGCCAGCAGGGTAAGGTCATGACCAGCGGCCCGCAGTCGCTCCAGATCAGAGGCCTTGATGCCGTCAATCTGTTCCATGACCAAAATCCGGGCGGAAGACAGCTCAGGAAAGACTTCGGGGACATAGATATCCGGGCAGCCGGCAAACTGCCGGGCAAAATGCTGGATATTGGTCAGTTCAATGGTGAAGTCAATCTCCCGCGATAGGCTGCGGGAGAATTCGTGCATAATGGCCGTGGGTCGATGTCCCTGCACCTCCTCCAGATGATCCTCCATCAACTGGGCCAGCCAGGCCAGGATTTCCACATCCACTGCCACCATCTTCTCTAAACCAGGCCGCTGCACCTTGACCACCACCTTGCGCTCTGGCGGCTCGTCTTCAGGGTTGGCGGCAGTGCCAACAATCAGGCGCGCATGATGCACCTGGCTGATTGAGGCAGCAGCAACCGGTTCAACGTTGAAGCTGGTAAAAATTTGCGAGGGATCAAGACCGCATTCCTCGTAAAAAATCCGGCGCACTTCCTCATAGGAAAAGGGCGGCACATTGTCTTGCAGCTTGGTCAGCTCGCGCAGGTAGTCTGGCGGGACAATATCGGGCCGTACCGAGAGGAGCTGGCCGAGTTTGATGAACGTAGGCCCCAGCTCCTCCAAGGCCATGCGGAGACGTTCTGGTCGGGAAAGTCGGTAGATTTGCGCCTGCTCGCGGGGCTTGCGGTTGAACATCTGCAAACCGTACTGATCCAGGTGCAGATGATCAACCAGATCGCTAAAGCCGTACTTGAACAGGACCCGCAGGATTTGCTTATAGCGGGCAAGATGCTGGAGCGTCCGGTTGAATGCGCCGAACCGCCTGATGCTGATCATAAGGTGTTAATCCAGATTCCGACTGTCTTGCTGGCAGCATGTTTCTTTGTTCAGGGCTGCCTCTAGCTCATCAAGGCGGCGGCGTAGCTCGGCAAGTTCATCGGTATTGACGCAGCGGCAGCTTTTCATCCGCTCCTCGACCTTGCGCCCGATCCATTGCTCCAGATTAATTTTGGCAGACTCGGATTTCTTGAGCAAATCATCGACAAAGGCCTTGCCTTCATCTACAGACAGACTGCCTTTCTCTGCCAGATCCTTGCCTACCTCCTCCAATTTCTCCCGGGTGAGAAACGCTGCGCCAATCCCGGCGTACATCACATTTTTCAACAGATCTTTCATGGTGCATCCTCGCTGATTGAAGTTTCGCCGTCTTTTTCGGCGATGTCTGAAAGGGAAAATACCCGATTCTGCGTAGTCAGCACAAGGAAATAAAAGGGGAACCACAAGGGCTTATCCCTGCCTTTCCTAGGCTTCCACCTCAGCAAAATAGTCCCGCACTGCCTCAATGCCTTGCTCGGCAATCTTGAGCGGTGGGGAGACCAGGGGATTGTTATCCAGGAGCAGTTCGGCCAGATGGGTCATTTGGCTGATTTCTGGCGGCAGCTTGCTGAGGTTGTTGCTGTGCAGATTCAGCTCAGTCAGCTCAGGTAACTGCAAGAGCGCGGGCGAGAGGACGTTCAAGTCATTGTCATAAAGACAGAGTGAGGCCAGGCTATTCAAGCGGGCAATCTCTGGCGGCAGCGCAGAGATGTGGTTACTGTGCAGATTCAGCTCGGTTAACCCGGTGAGTTGGAAGATTTCAGGTGGTAACTCGGTCAAATTGTTGCCGCCAAGACACAAGGCTGTCAGATTATGCAGTTGGGTGATTTCCGGCGGCAAACCATGCAGTCTGTTGCCGCCAAGATAGAGATGCGTCAGGCTGCACAGCTGGCCAATGGCAGCAGGTAGCTCAATCAAGTTGTTGTCTAAGATCGAAAGATCGGTGAGATTGACCAGCTGGCCGATTTCCAGCGGGAGTTTAT
Organism: Candidatus Electronema sp. PJ; assembly: GCF_048287395.1. Classification (NCBI taxonomy): domain Bacteria; kingdom Pseudomonadati; phylum Thermodesulfobacteriota; class Desulfobulbia; order Desulfobulbales; family Desulfobulbaceae; genus Candidatus Electronema; species Candidatus Electronema sp. PJ. Next base: position 3,011 of record NZ_JBLWEO010000011.1, read on the forward strand.
TTAAACGGTTGCTATCAAGATGCAGCTCTTGCAATCCAGTCAACTGGAAGAGTTCTACAGGCAGCTTGTTCAGGCTGTTGCCGTTGAGGTTCAACTCTTGCAGCTTGATGAGTTGGCCAATTTCCGGCGGCAGCACCGTTAAACCATTGCCATTCAGATTCAGTACGGTCAAATTGGCGATTTGACCGATTGTCGGCGGCAGTTCCGTGAGATGGTTGTTCTGGAGATACAGCTCTTCTAAGTTATTCAGTAGAGCTATTTCCTTGGGAAGCTGGTGCAGGTTATTGCTGCCAAGGTTGAGTGCTTTGAGCTGCGTCAGCTGGGCAAGCTCTGGCGGCAAAACAGTCAGGCAATTGCTGCGTAGGTTCAGTTCAGTCAGGTTGGTCAGCGCAAAAAGTTCTGGCGGTAGTTCCCGCAATTGACCGCCAATGAGATTCAGGCGAGTGGCTTTGCTATCCGCAGCCTTTTGAATCGCCTTGTGCAGTTCTTCATAGGTCATCATCATGCGTCCTCCCTGGGGACGTAGCCCCTCTTGTTATTACACCCGATCTATATCCCGGTGAAAGGCAATGAGTTCATCACCTTTGCTGGTCAGATCGATAAAAACGCGCCGGAGATGTTCTGTGACCGCCACTGAGCGATGCCGTCCGCCAGTGCAGCCAATCGCGCAGGAGAATTCCTTGCGCTCGGCCTGTTTATGGCTTTTGAGGAGGAAAGCGAGAAAGGGTTCCAGTTGCTCCAACAACTCACGGCCAACCTCGCTTTCCAGCACATACGCGGCCACTGGTTCTTCCAGGCCAGTATGCTCCTTTAATTCTGGCACCCAGTACGGATTGGGCAGGAAACGGACATCCAGCACCATGTCTGCCTCTGGGCGGCCATGCTTAAAACCAAAAGAAAACAGAGTGATTTTCATTTCCTCTCCTTATGCTGACGCGCAGAGTATCCTGATATCCTCTGCCTTTTCGCGGATGCCTCGCTTTAGCACCTCGCGGTTGTACACAGCAATCACGTCCCGCCTTTTGAGCATTCCCAAGACCCATTTGTCTTCCAGGCTCTCCACGACTGGAATCTCCTCAATGCCTTTGATGTCGAAAAGCTGCATCGCCTCAAAGAGATTATGATCTGGGGTCAGGGTCATGACATCCCGGCTGCAAATTGCGCCCACCAGATAGCAGCAACGTTGCTCTTCATCATGGAGGATGGTCTTTACATCCTGCAACGAAACCACGCCAACCATTCTGCCTGTGTAATCGACCACGGGAAAATAAAACGATTTATCAGCAATAGAGAACAGCTCCAGCAGATGATTAATGTTCGCCATCTCGCTGATAAAATCTACATCCTCGCAAAGGGCCTTGCCGACCCGGATGGACTTGAGAACCGCCACTTCCCGGCCTTCATGGATATCTATTCCTTCGCGGGTGAAGTCAACCGTGTCTATTGAGTCCTTATAAAACTTGCTGGCTGTCACGGAGCTGAGAATAGCTGCGAGCATGATCGGCACAATGATCAAATAATTGCCAGTCATCTCGAAGAGGAGAAAGATGGCGGTCATGGGTGCATGAGTGGCCGCAGCAAGAAAGGCTCCAATGCCTACCGTGGCATACGCACCTGGCGAGGCGGTTTGTTCTGGGAGGAGAGAATGCGCAGTTGCCCCAAAAGCCCCGCCGATCACCGCACCAATAAAGAGTGAGGGCGCAAAAACTCCGCCTGCGCCACCAGAACCAAGGGTGATGGCCGTGGCGATGGACTTTAAAAGGATCAGGCTGGCCATTGTGATCAAGGCACCTTTGCCATCTAAGACCTCCGCAATGTATTCATAGCCATCGCCCAGCACTTGCGGGAAGAGGATGCCGATGCTGCCGACCATGAAGGCTCCAAAGATCGGCTTGAGCTGGTTATGCAAACGCAGGGTGGCGAATTGGTCGCGGACAAAATAAAAAAAACGGATATGCACCACGGCAAGAATGCCGATCAGCAAGGCCATAAGGGTGTAGAGCGGCAACTCGACCAGGGGATTAACCAGCTGATAATCTGGGATAGGAAAGGCTGGCACTTCCCCAAAATAAGCCCGCGAGACCACCGTGGACATCACTGAGGCAATCACTAAGGCGGAAAAGGAGGACATCTCGTAGGTGCCGAGTAAGACGATCTCTGCGGCAAAGAACACCCCAGCAATCGGGGCATTGAACATCCCAGCCACGCCAGCAGCGCAGCCAGCGGCGACATAAACCTTCATCCGCGTCCCGGAAACGCGCAAACGCTGCCCCAACTGCGAGCCAAGGGCACCGCCAATCTGGGCGATTGGCCCTTCAACGCCTGCGGAATTGCCGGTGCCGATGGTCAGGGCAGTTGCTGCGATTTTGATAAAGATATTCTTCGCCTTGATTACCCCGTTTTCCAAGTTTACCTTGCGGAGAAACTTGGTAAAGCCGTAGCCATTGACTTTGCCGGGAAAACGCAGGGAGAGCGGGATAAGCAGCACCATGCCAGACATCGGCAGTAAGGGTAAGAGGAGCCTGCGCCAGCCGCCTTCGTTGATGCGCAGCAGCGCAGAGCCTTGGACAAAGATCAGCTTATGCACTTGCTCGACAGATTCCCGAAAAACGATAATGACAAGTCCGGCCAGCAGGCCTATAATTGCGGCTGTAAAAAGAAGAGCTGTTTTTTCTCCGGGCAGGAAGATTTTGAGTCTGGCAGACATGGCTGCTCCAAGGAAATGCGCGGCATTTTAGTTGTACAGCGCACCGTGTCGCTGTTCCGCTTCACCTTATCAGAAAAATCGTTTCCTGCAAGCGGCTTTTCATGCTTTGTTCATTGATTACGCCTGCGGCGTGTGCAATTTGCTACGAGGCAGAGCAAGCTTGACCTGAGCCAAATTACGTCATAATCGGCGTTCAACACCCAGCGATCCCAAAAGAATGTTCTCCTTTTCTGTGTTCCTGTTTTTTTTGCCTGGCGGCAGCGGAGATATGCTCTACTATAGATTTGTTTTGAATAAACCACCGTTGTTCCTGCTCCAGAGCAAGCCGGAACTGGTCTGATGCACATTGGAATTGCCCTGATTCCAATTGGAATCAGGCCGTTTCTGATTGGAATCACCCCGATTCCGGTTGGAATTGGTTCAAAGTTAACAGGAATTGCCCCACTTCCAATTGACATTAGGCCTTTTTCGATTAGAATCGCCTTGATTCCAATTGGAAACAGCGTAATTTCAATTTGAATCGTCTCAATTCCAATCGGAATCGGGGTGATTCCAATTGGAACCGGGTCAATTCCAATCGGAAACAGGGCAATTCCGATTGACTTTGGCACGATGTAAACGGCAAAAAAGCCGTTGGTGGTTGCTGATTTCCAGTTGGCCGCTTTCTTTTTACTCAAGCAAATCTACTGAGCTATGAGCGTAACCACCAGCCAGACTCTCTTGAAAACCACCGGCCACAATACCACAGCACCTGCTTTCTCGAACAGACACGATGACGCTGAACGAACGAGTTAAGAAGCTCCTGATTCTGAATCCGATCACCCTGCCGGTTTTCTCCTTCATGGCAGCAATCCTGTTTGGCGGCATCCTACTGACCGCGCCGTTTAGCGGCAAGGTTTCTTTTCTCGATGCCTTGTTTACCTCCACTTCAGCAGTTTGCGTGACTGGTCTGGCTGTGGTTGACACTGGTACCGCCTACACGCGCACTGGTCACACCATTATCATGCTGCTGATTCAGGCGGGCGGGCTAGGTATCATGACGTTTTCAAGTCTGGCCATCTACCTGTGGAAAAGAAAGGTCTCGTTAACTGACAAGATTGCTGTTGGCCAAAGCATTCTCAATAATGCCAACTTCCATCTCGGCAAATTTTTGATTCAGGTTTTCGCTGTCACCCTGCTGATTGAGCTGTCTGGTGCGCTGATTCTCTTTCTCAGCGATCCGCAAGGCTTTGCCCCGTTCTCTGCCCTCTTTCATGCGGTCTCCGCCTTCTGCAATGCGGGTTTTTCTTTGCACAAAGACAACCTGATGGGCTACAAAGGCAGCGTGCCAGTCAATTTGGTCATCATGGCCTTGATTGTGCTCGGCGGGCTGGGCTTTTCTGTTCTCATTGGCGGTGCGTCTTTTCTCTTTTCCCGCGTGGTGCTTGGCAGGAAGAGAGTCCTGCACGATGCCTGGCATATTGGCATTGTTCTTAGAACCTCTTTCTTCCTCATCACCGCAGGCTCACTGTATATTTATTTTTCCGAATTTGTTTTCTACCAAGCCTATCTGCCCTTTAAAGAAGCTGTGCTGTCCTCGTTTTTTCAATCAGTGACGTGCAGAACCGCAGGCTTCAACACCTTGAACATCGCCGCCATGACCGATGCTTCCTTAGTTTTCATGATTGTGTTGATGTTTATCGGCGGTGCGCCTGGCTCTTGTGCAGGCGGGATTAAAGTAACCACTTTCCGGGTCTTGCACGCCTTTATCAAAGCCCAGTTCAAGGGCAGGCACCAAGTTGTGATCGGCAAATACGCCGTGGATGATGAATCGGTCAGCAGCTCGCTGACGCTGCTGTTCTTCTCAGTGGCGATAGTCTTTGTCAGCGTCATCGCCCTGAATTTCACAGACGGCGGTGGGATCTCGCATAACCAGACCCAGGGCAGATTTCTGGAGATTCTTTTTGAGGCAGTCTCGGCCTTTGGCACAGTTGGCCTGAGCGCGGATTTAACGCCCAAGCTCTCTTCAGGCGGCAAAGTGATCATTATCTGCCTGATGTTCATTGGTCGGCTCGGCCCTTTGCTGCTGTTGAGTTCCGTGCAGTCCTTTGGCACCAAACTTTTATTTTCCCGGCCTGAGGAAAAACTTTCCATCGGCTGAACACGGAGTAAAGACAGATGAAACTACAGATCGGCATAGTCGGCTTAGGCAAATTTGGGCTGAAGTTCGGCCAGAACTTGGTTGCCCTCGGCCATGAGGTGCTGGGCGTGGAAACAGACCCAGAAAAGGTGAAGAATGCCCAGCATATTCTCACTCAGGTCTTCCAGACTGACGCGATGAGCCGTGAGGCCCTAGAGCAGATTAGAATTCAGGACTTGGAACATGTTCTGGTCAGCGTGGGTGATTCCATCGCGGCCAGTATCATGATTTCCATGTATCTGAAGGAACTGGGCGTGGCCAAAGTCTGGGCCAAGGCGATCAATAAAGATCATGAAAAGCTGCTCTACAAAATCGGCGTGGATGAGGTGGTGATTCCTGAATTCATGGCGGCCAAGCAGATTGCCAGCCGGATTGCCATGCCTGGCTTTATCGAATACCTCTCTTTTGATCGCTCAATGGCAGTCAAGGAATTCACCATTAAACGCTGGGCTGGCAAGAACCTCAAAGAGCTGAATCTGACCAACAGCTTTGGCATCCAGGTTATTGCTGTGCGCAGGAACGGCGACAAGAAGTACGAATACATTCCCAAGGCTGATGAGCTGTTTCAGGAAGGCGACAACTTTGTCGCCATCGGTAAAATCGCCCAAATGGGAAAGATTACCCCGTAGCAACGACGAATTGATTCGTCTCTTACGACTATGACTACACCCAATGCCCCTCCGCATAAGGTTGCTACCTTGGCCGCCCCTGGTCTCTCTGCCCTGCTGCTGGCCTTGGCCATGCCGGGTTGGGTTGGCTGCTGGCCTCTGCTCTTTATCGCTCTGATTCCTTTGCTTTGGGCAGCGCGGACTTTGCCGAGTGCCGCGCAGAGCGGCTGCATGGGCTTATTTTGCAGTCTGCTCTACCATGTCAGCCTGCTCTGCTGGATTGTTATTGTTCTGCAACGCTACGGTGGCCTCCACACAACAGTGGCGACAGGCGTTCTCTTCTTGCTAGCCGTCTATATGGCGGCCTACACCGCCTTCTTCTGCATCCTAGTGAACCGCCTGACAACTAGGCCAGGCAAGGGACTGTCTGTTACTATCTTGCTGATCGCGCCGGTTGCCTGGGTCGGGTTGGATGTCGCACGGGGCTGGCTGTTAACCGGGATGCCCTGGATGGACCTCGGTTATGGTTTCTACCATCAGCCACTGCTGATCCAGGCTGCCGACCTAGGCGGCCATCACCTGATCACCTTCTTTATTGTTCAGATTAATGCCCTGCTCTACTGGCTGCTCGACCGGATTTTTAGCCAGACAAGAACGGCTAAACGCCAGTATGTACTCGCGGTCATGGTCTGCCTGAGTCTCTACTGTGCGGGCGGCTACTCTATGCTGCGCTATCAACAAGTTGATTCTGAGGCAGCAACTGCCGAGCAACTTGTTGTAGCTACTGTTCAGGGCAATATCGACCAGGCAGAGAAATGGTCGCCGACCATGAAGGACGAGACAGTTGAACGTTACCTCTCTCTGTCGAATAAGGCGGTTCAAGGGGGCGAACGGGTGCATCTGGTGGTCTGGCCGGAAACCGCCCTGCCCTTTTATCCGCACCGAGAACCGCTGATGAGCCGAGTCCGTGATTTTGTCAAAGACAAGCAAATCTACCTGATCACGGGTTCGCCCTTTTTCACAGTCACGCCAGATCGACACAAAGAGCAGGGCATTAATCTAAGACCAGTGGAGTATTTCAACAGTGCCCTGCTCTTGGATCACTCCGGCACTCTGATTGGTCGGTACAACAAGCAGCATTTGGTACCTTTTGGCGAATATGTCCCGCTCCGAGATTTTCTCTGGTTTATCAGACCACTGGTTGAGCTGGTTGGTGATTTCACCCCTGGTAATTCGTTTAAGCCGCTTGATGCGGACAAGATCAAGGCCGGAGCACTGATCTGTTTTGAATCCATCTTTCCCAACATTGCCCGGCAAGAGACAGCAGAAGGGGCCAACCTCTTGGTCAGCCTGACCAATGATGCCTGGTACGGCAAGTCCAGTGCGCCGCAGCAATCCTGGGCCATGACTATCCTGCGGGCAGTGGAAAACCGGCGCAGCTTAGTGCGGGCGGCCAATACCGGCATCAGCGGCTTTGTTGCACCGACTGGTGCAGTCAGTCGCAAGTCTGACCTGTTCACTGAGGAGGCTCTGACGGACAATGTGGCTCTGATGACTGGGCAAACCGTATTTGGCCTGGGCGGTCACTGGTTCGGTACAGCCTGTTTGGCATTTACTGGACTTTTGCTGCTGCAATACCTTTGGCTCGCCAAAAAACAACGAAAGAAAATCTTCCAGCGGAAGCAGGAACTGCTCCGGCAGCAGCAGGGCGGCAGCAACAAGGCAGAGATGTAAAGAATGACAAGGCAAAAGCAATACATCGGCGTAAGCCAGCGCGAGAACGGCACCTGGCAATTTGCTGTCCAGAAAGTCGGTGGCAAGGTGAAAACCGTCACCGGCTTTAGCACGGCTAAGGTGGCAGCCCTGCTCCGGGATGAATACATCCTCCAGCATCGACTTGATCAGCCGCGCAACTTCACGGTTAGACGAATAGGTAAAATACGGAATAAAGCCTACGAGCACCTCTTTGGCAGATAGGCCTAAGCATCATTCATCCCACAGGAGAACACCCATGGCGGATATCACCGAAACAGCAGAAGCACGGCAAAAGATTCAGGCCCTGAAAGGCAAAATGCTGGCCCTGAAGGAGCATCTTTGACTTAGACAGCAAAAAGCTGGACATTGAGCGGCTAGAGTCAGAATCGCTGGAACCGAATTTCTGGAACGATCAGCATCAAGCCAAGAAAGTCCAAAAGCATCTCGGCCAACTTCAAGATGTGGTCAAAGGTTGGGAACTGCATTTTCAGCATGTAGAAGAGGCAGAGCTGCTCTTGGACATGGCGATAGAGGAAAATGACGAAGAAGCCCTGAGTGAAGTAGAAGACTCCCTGGCCCGGCTGAGTCAGGAGGTAGAACTCACTGAGCTGGAGTGCATGTTTGATGGCGAGCATGATAGCTGCAATGCCCTGCTCACCGTTCATGCCGGCGCAGGCGGTACTGAGGCTCAAGACTGGGTAAGTATGCTCCTGCGCATGTATTTGCGCTGGGCTGAACTGCACAACTTTAAGGCAGACATCCTTGATTATCTGCCGGGCGACGAAGCTGGAGTCAAATCGGTCACTGTTTTGATCAGCGGCAAGAACGCCTACGGCTACACTCGCTCCGAGGTGGGCATTCACCGGCTCGTGCGGATATCGCCTTTTGATGCGTCGGGTCGGCGGCATACTTCCTTTGCCTCAGTCATGGTGCTACCGGAATTAGACGACACCATTGAGATCGACATCAACGAGAAAGACCTGCGCATCGACACCTATCGCTCCAGCGGCGCAGGCGGTCAGCATGTTAATAAGACTGACTCCGCCATCCGCATTACCCATCTGCCCAGCAACATTGTGGTGCAATGCCAGAACGAGCGTTCTCAACTCCGTAACAAGGAAATGGCGATGAAGATGCTGATGGCCAAGCTCTATGACAAGCAGCAGCAGGAAAACTTGCAGGCGCAGGAGAATCTGCACGGCGAGAAAAAGGAAATTGCCTGGGGCAGCCAGATCCGTTCGTATGTTCTCCAGCCCTACCGGCTGATTAAAGATCATCGCACCAACGTTGAGGTGGGCAATGTGGATGCAGTGTTGGATGGCAATTTGGATCAGTTCATCAAGGCGTTTCTCCTCTGGCAGCCGCGTTAGCCAATGCCTCTGCTCACCAGCCTGCTCATCCTGATCGTTGTAGCCCGGCTGCTCGGGCAAATCTTTCAGCGCTTCGGCCAGCCCTCTATTGTCGGGGAAATGCTGGCTGGAGTGCTGCTCGGGCCAAGTTTCCTCAATCTGATTCATCCCAATACCGCCCTGTCGAGCATCTCAGAATTTGCTGTCTTTCTGGTAGTGCTGTCAGCTGGGCTGGAGATGAATTTCAAGGACATCTTCAACGCCCTGTGCAGCAAAGGGATTGTGATTGCCATCCTTGGCTTTGTCCTGCCGCTGACCGCAGGCATTTTGGTGGGGGCAGCGTTTCAGTTTGACGTGATGCGCACAGTTTTTCTCGGCCTCTGCGTCTCGATCACCGCCTTACCAGTCACCGTGCGCATCCTCCAAAATTTTAATTTGCTGGATTCGGACATTGCCCGCTATTCTGTGGCCACCGCCATCTTTAATGACGTGGTGGCCCTGTTGGTTTTAGGGGTGATACTCAACCTGCCTGCCCAACCCTCCCTTGGCGCAATTGCCCTTTCTACCTTTGGCACGCTTTGGAAGTTGGTTGCCTTGGGTGCGCTGATCTTAGGTTTCAACTGGCAGGTCGAGCAGATGATCCGCCGAGGCATCCATATTGAAAAGATCTCCGAGAAACTGGTTGAGTTGGTCGGGAACGAAGCCCTATTCGGCATTTTAGTCCTATTCGTCTTAGTTTTTGGCTCGATCAGCGAGGCCTTGGGCTTTCACTTCGTCATTGGCGCATTTTTCGGCGCACTGCTGATTGACCGGAAATTCTTTCTCGCCTCGCGCTATCACGAATTGGACCTCACCCTGCGCTCCATCACCGAAGGCTTCCTGGGGCCGGTCTTTTTCGCCTACCTTGGTTTGGAATTCAACATTGAGGCCCTGAAGCCGGTCGGCTTTGTCCTGATTGTCCTGCTCGTTTCTATCAGCTCAAAGGTACTGGCTGGCTGGCTTGGCGGCCTCCTCATTCAGCTTTCGCAGGCCCGCGCCCTTGGTATCGGCATCATCTTGAATGGCCGGGGAGTAATGGAGCTGGTGATCGCCAGTATTGCCTATGAGCGCGGCTTCATCAATCAGGGCCTCTTCTCCACACTGGTGTTGATGGGCGTGGTCACGACCATGATGACCCCGCTGATGTTTCGGAAGTGGATTATGCCCCGTTTGGAGGAAAAATAAGCTTTCATGCGCCCAGTGCTGATTTCTATTTTGCTGCTGGTATGCAGTAATGTCTTCATGACCTTTGCTTGGTACGCGCATCTCAAGGAATTGAGCAGCAAACCGTGGATCATCGCCGCCCTAGCAAGCTGGTGTATCGCCCTGTTTGAATATTTGCTCCAGGTTCCAGCCAACCGAATCGGCTTTACAGTTCTCAGCGTGGGGCAATTAAAGATTATGCAGGAGGTGATCACCCTGACGGTGTTCCTTCCCTTTTCTGTGTGGTATTTAAAAGAGCCGCTGAAGCTGGATTATCTCTGGGCTGGGTTATGTTTGATCGGTGCGGTGTATTTTATATTCAGAAGCAAGCTGGGATAGTTGCGCTGCCAGGAGGAGTTTAGAGGTTGTAGCTTTCTGCTGAAGAAGGGGCAGCAGATTGAGCCTCTTCGCTGCCAGCTGCAAGAGGTGTGTGGCTCAATAAAAGAAGGTTTTTGCCGAGCAAGAACTCTCTGTTGTTTGGCAAAAGAAGGTTGTAGCCGAGCTACAAAAGGTTCCGGCTTGGCAGAAGAAGGTTGTTATCAAGCCACAACTCTTTGTGGCCAAGCAAGAGAAGGTTATTGCCGAGCAACAACCTTGTGTTATCGAGCCGCAACCTTCTTTGGGTAAGCAAG
>NZ_JBLWEO010000012.1:0-22875 GCF_048287395.1 Candidatus Electronema sp. PJ
CCTGTCAATATGCACATGATCAGGACAACATACGCCCTGCTCAATTGCGCTCTCCTTATGCCGGGCCAGTTCGTGAAAAACTGCTCCAAGCTCCTTTCTGAGCTTGCAGTACAAAACTTTCCTCCGATATTTCGGAATAAAAACGACATGATATTTGCATATCCATTTTATATGGGATAAACTTCGGTATTCGTCCATGACTTCTCCTGTGTTGGTGAACTTGGGCGGTTCACCACTCAGGATCATGGACTGGACGACTGCCGTAAAAGTCAAACTTCGGACAGTCTCCCCGGCAAAGCCGGGGGTTTACCTATTATTAATTAAAAAACAACGGATTCAGCCCGCCACCCAAGATTTTCCCTTCCTGTACAGGGGTACTGCATAAATTTTTTGTCTTTTTGCCAGGCTGCCGGTATATTCCACCTGTTCTTCCACGTGAGGAACACTGATCGTTCGCCGCCCCGGCCAGCGTAGATGCGGGGCAAGCCTGCATCCGGGCCTGCTCCTCAACTTTTGAAGAAATCGCATCATGACCTCTCCTGGAAGCATTGTTGAATATCTGGATGCTGGCCGCTTCATCTGCGGTCTTGTCCTTCAGGACAGCAGCGGCAAGCTGCGTCTGATCAATCAGAATGGCCGGGAGATCGTGCTGCCCGCCTCGCGGGTGCTGACGGTTTCCAAAACCAGGCATCAGGTCGAAGGCAGCCGCGAAGACCGCATGGCTTTACTCAAAGGCATGGCCGAGAACCGCGCTGCTCTCACCGGAGCTATCCCGCTAGAGGAAATCTGGGAGCTGGCCAGTGCAGAGAAGCAGAACGCCTTTCCAGCGGATTTTCTCGCGGAACTCTTCTTTGGTGGCAGCCTGAATGACGACCAATCTGCGGCGTTCTTGCGGGCTGTATTTGAAGACCGCTTGTTCTTCAAGTTCAAGAATGACTTGGTAAGCGTCCACAGCCCAGAGCAGGTGGAGCAGCTCCGCCTTCAGCGGCAGCGTGAGCAGGAAAAAGAGGATTTGCTCAAGAACGGGGCGGCTCATCTGGCAGCTCTCTCGCAAGGCACGCAAATCTCAGCTGAACAATGGCCGGAGCGTGAGCGTGTTCTCTCTTGGCTAGCTGACTTTGCCCTCTTTGGCAGCGAGGCAGTGAACTGCGACCTTGAACTGGTGCGCCAGCTTTTGAAGAACGCTGGCTTAAATCGTCCCAGTGATCCTTACCGAGTGCTGGTGCAGGCGGGTTACTGGCAGCCGGATGAGAATATCGCCTTGCTTCAGGCAGAACAGCCTGTGGAATTCAGCCCGGAGTTGCTCGCTCATGCTAACAGCATCACCGAACCAAGTGCCGAGGAACTGCTGGCTGATCCCAAGCGCAAGGATTTCCGTGAGCTGGATATCTTCACCATTGATGGCTCTTCCACCCGTGACTACGACGACGCGCTGCATGTCGAGCAGCAGGAGGACGGCAGCCTGCTCGTGGGCATCCATGTCTCGGATGTCGCCTATTTCCTCAGCCCCAAAGACCCGTTGTTCGCTGAAAGCTTAGAGCGGGCCACTTCGCTCTATTTCCCCGAAGGCCAAGTGCCGATGATGCCGCGCGAGTTGTCGCAAGGCGTGTTCAGCCTGATTAAAGATCGAGTACGGCCAGCAGTGAGCTGTCTGGTCAAAATGTCACCAGAGGGTGAAATTCTCAGCAGCAAGATCGTTCTCAGCGTCATTCAGGTCAAGCGGCAGCTCAGTTACAGCGAGGCTGATCGGATGGTGGAGGAAGACAACAGTCTGCGCCTGCTCAATCGGCTTCAGCTTCAGCTCCGTCAGCAGCGGGCCGAACGCGGTGCCCTGCTGCTCTCCCTACCAGATGTGAATGTCTATGTTGAGAACGGCAAGGTTTCGGTTGTGCTCACGCCTTCGGATACTCCGGCCCGTAGCATCGTGGCCGAGTGCATGATTCTTGCCAATGGCATTGCTGCCGATTACCTTGCTGCCCAGGAAGCTCCAGGACTGTTCCGCTCTCAGCCGCCACCCAAGAAACGGCTGATCTCCGGGGTACAGAACAGCTTGGCCGATATCGCTTGCCAGCGACGCTTTCTTGCCCGTGGCGAGCTGACTGCTAACCCCAAACCGCATTCCGGCCTTGGCCTCAACTGCTACACCACCGTGACTTCGCCCATCCGCCGAGTGTTAGACACTGCTGTGCAGCTCCAAATAGCCAACATGATCAGCGGTAAAGGCATCCTTTTCTCCATGGATGACTGCCGGAAGTTTGTCGGGATCATTCAGGAGAAGCTCTCGCGTGCCAACAAGGTGCGCCAGCAACGGCACCGTTACTGGATCCTGCGCTGGCTGGAAGACCAGGTCGGCAACACGCTGCCTGCCTTGGTGGTCAATAGCGGGCCACTGCGGGTCAATGCCTTGTTGCTCGACTGCCTCTTTGACATTGATCTGCCGGTCCATCCCTCCTTACAAACCGAGCCGGGCGACGAGATCAGAGTGCGCATCGCCAAAGTGGATGCGCTGGAGAACACCCTACGGGTGGAGTGGTAGCAGCAACTTAAGTTATCTCCCCATGCAACGCGGCATTCCAGCGGCAATTCTCCGGCTGTACAGGCTGTTCGCGAAGAAAGCCAGCAAATACCTGCTGCCTGCCTCGCCGCTCATTCTTTTGCTGCTTGTCGGGCCGACCGGTTACATGCTGCTGGAGGGCTTTAGCTTTTTTGAGGGCCTCTATCTCACTGCCATCACCATCACCACCGTTGGCTACGGCGACATCGCGCCGGTCACTTTAGCAGGCCGCCTCTTTACCATTCTGCTGATCTTCTCTGGCGTGGGTTACGTTATGTATCTGTTCAGTCAGATCACGGAGGCAATGGTTGAGGGCGGCCTGCACCATATTGTCACCAAGAGAAGAATGCAAAAGAAAGTAACGAAGCTGCATGATCATTACATCATCTGCGGGTTTGGTAGGATAGGCCAGGAAATAGCCTCTATTCTTAAAGAGAGCAATCGCCCTTTCGTTGTCATTGAAAGCGATGAAAGTGTGATAGAGGCGATAGATCGCCTTGGCTATTCGGAGCTGAAAGGCGATGCCTCGGATGACGACATCCTGCTGGCGGCTGGCATTAAACAGGCCCGTGGCTTAATCACAGCAGTCTCATCGGACGAGAAGAATGTCTATATTACACTCACTGCGCGCGGCCTTAACCAGAAGCTGTTCATCCTTGCCCGGTCCAGCGGTGTACCTGGTGCAACCAAGAAGTTAGAACGGGCCGGAGCCAGCCGGGTAATCTCTCCCTACTGCATCGGCGCACGCCGCATGGCCCAGCTTATCGTCCGGCCCACGGTGGTTGATTTCCTTGATCTGGCGACCCAGGCCGGTGACTTGGGACTGCGCATGGAAGAACTCTTAGTAGGAGCGCAAGCTGCCTGTGTGGGGAAGACCTTGATTGAAACTGGAGTCAGGCAGCAATACGGCATCATTGTCGTGGCCATCAAACGCAATGAGACTCCTATGATCTTCAATCCTGGCTCAGACACCCGCATCATGGCCGGCGACATCTTAATTGTTCTGGGTGAGAGCAGCCATATTTCCGCACTGGCCGAGACCTTGTAGAGAGGGAATCGGCTCCTTCTGTTACGGTATTTCCTGCATAACCCTGAGAAAAGACCCCTTTCTTGCTCGTTTGCCAAGGAGTTTGGCTGGGTAAAAGAGGAATTCTGCTGACTTGCAAAGAGGTTGCCACTCGGCAGCAGAGGAGTCTGGCCGCAATACGTATTAGGGTTCAACCTCAGTATGTACTGAGGGGTGGCCTCAGTACGTATCAGGGTTCAGCAACAGTATGTACTGATGGGTGGCAACAGTACTGTTAGATGGATGGCAACAGTATATACTGTTGGGTGGCCTCAGTATGTACTGAAGGATGACCTCAGTATGTACTGAGGGATGGCCTCAGTATGTATTAGGGTTCAGCCTCAATACTGGTTAGGGGATGACCGCAAATACTCGAGCGGCTTGGCCTCATCCAGCAGCATAATGGGAATGCCATCCCGGATCGCATAGAGAAGTTGACAGGTTGGGCACACTAAGCTGTCCTGCATTTCGGTGAGTTGCACAGCCCCTTTACATTGGGGGCACGCAATAATATCAAGGAGATTCTGACTGATCATGGTATTCTAAGCATTAAGTGGCAAAGGGAAACAACGCGACTGTGGTTGGCTATAGTACCAGAAACGTAGGCTGCTGCCAGTAAAACAACAGAGGAAGTGAGAAAGATGAAACAACAGATCCCCGTAGCCCAAGCAGTGGGCATGGTCTTGCCCCATGATATTACAGAGATCGTTCCAGGTAAGTCAAAAGGCCCAGCCTTTAGGAAAGGGCATATTATCCAACACGCAGATGTTGAACGGCTGCGGCAATTAGGCAAGGAGCATATCTATGTCCTTGAGTTAAGCGCAGATGAGGTGCACGAGAACGAGGCTGCCTTACTGATGGCGGCGGCCTTGGCTGGTAGCGGAGTGGAATACTCTGATGAGGTGACAGAAGGCAAGGTGAGCATTAAGGCCGCGCACGATGGTCTCCTTAAGATTGATAAGGAGGCCCTGTTCTGCTTCAACCTGCTAGGTGAAGTGATGTGTTCCACCTTACACAACCATACGCCGGTCAAGAAAGGGGAACAAGTCGCGGCGGTGCGCTTGATTCCCTTGGTCGGGGAACGCAGTTTGGTGATGCAGGCCGTAGCTGTGGCTGAGGAGACCAAGATCGTACAAGTGCTGCCCCTTCCCAAGGTCAAGGCAGGCTTGGTCATCACGGGCAATGAGGTCTTCTCAGGTAGGATTGAAGATAAATTCGAGGCAGTATTGCGCAGCAAGCTGACTGCGTTGGGTTCCGAGGTGGTGTATGTTGGTTTTGCCCCTGATAATGCTGCCCTGATAGCCCTGGAAATCAAGAACTGCCTAGAAGCTGGTGCTGATCTCGTGATTACCTCTGGTGGTATGTCGGTTGATCCTGATGATCTAACGCGGACAGGCATCCGTGAGGCTGGGGCTGAGGATATTGTCTATGGTACACCGGTGTTGCCAGGCGCAATGTTCTTAGTCGGGAAAATAGGCACGATCCCGGTGCTTGGCTTGCCTGCGTGTGGCATGTTCCATAAGATTACCGTCTTTGATTTAGTGTTGCCCCGCATCTTAACTGGGGAACAGCTGACTCGCGAAGATCTTGCTGCGATGGGGCATGGAGGTCTCTGTCGGAACTGCACGATTTGCCATTACCCGGTCTGCAATTTTGGTAAATAAGTAAAGAAGCCTGCGGTAACAACTGGTTGCAATCTCCAAGTGAATCGGTTATGCTGATTCACACATTCCGCCCATCCTTTCTCCCTAGGAGATGCTGATCATGAGTATGCGTTCATCTTGTCTGTTTGTTCTTTCTGCCCTTTTCTTGTCTTCCTGGTGTGCTGAGGCATCTGCTGCTGCTCTTGATAGCACCTTTGGTCTGGATGGCAGGGTGGCTGTTGATTTAGGCATTCGTGGTAGTAGAGCTAATGCAGTTATTGCCCAACCAGACGGCAAGATTGTGGCCGCAGGCTCTGCAACAAGCACCGCAGACCGGGATTTTATGCTCTTTCGTCTTTTGCCTGATGGTTCGTTAGATACTTCTTTCAATATAGATGGCACAGTAACAACAGCGGTTGGTTCCTTTGACGATGAAGCCTTGAGTCTGGCTCTGCAAGCTGATGGTAAGATTGTTGCTGGAGGGTACAGCAGCACGGAGAAAGACCGTGACTTTGCCTTAGTTAGATATAACAGTGATGGTTCCATTGATCGGAGCTTTGGCAACGAAGGCATTGTTTCCACAGGTGTGGGTAGTAGTCATGATGAGATTACCGATGTAGCTGTGCAGGATGATGGCCGCATTGTGATTACTGGTGCTGCTCAAGGAGCAAATGGCAGAGTAGTGGTTCTTGGCCGCTATTTAACCAATGGCAAACTTGATCCGAACTTTGGCCAAGAGGGCTTTGCTCTCAGTGTCGTCGGGGTGGATGCCCAAGCAGAAAGCGTAGCTTTAAGCAAAGAGGGCCGCATTCTTGTTGCTGGGACGTATAGTGATGGCAATCGACGTGGCCTCATGGTTGTGGGCTTTGATAGCAAAGGTCATTTAGATCAAACCTTCGGCGAGAAAGGCGTAGCTGTTCCTGCGGACAACAGTACCTTTAGCGAAGGCTATGGTATGTTTGTCAATGAGAACAGCAAAGTTCTGGTTGCTGGTTCAGTAGGCAAAGAAGGCGAGCGCGACGCAGCCTTGTTCAGCTTCACTGCCGAAGGTCGTCCTGACAGCAGCTTTGAAAAGAACGGCGTCTTAGTCAGCTCTGCTGGTGATGGTGACGATGTATTGCTTGATGTTGCGCCCGCAGGCGAGAACATTGCTGCGGCTGGCTTTAAGACCACGGGTGAGAACCGTGAGTTCCTGTTAATCACCTATACCAAGGGCACCGCAAAGGAAAACACAGGTGGCAGCAGCTTGTCCATGCAGACTGGTGGTGTGCTCAAGGCTGATGCCCTGACTACGGGCTTCAGTAGCGGCAAGGATACCTCTACATCGTTGGCTACGCTTTCCAAGGAGAGTGTGGTTGCGGTTGGTGAGAGCGAAGCAGAGGCTGGTTCCAGTGCAGCGGTGAGCAAATATAACTTAATGGGACTCTCCCCTAACAATATTCTGGGTAGTGGAAGTAAGCTGAATCCTGGTAATGAGTATGTAGTGACTGGTGAGCCTTACGACATAACGAGAACCACAGTAATCATTCAAGGTGAGATATTGGATGGCCTGAGTGATGTTACCGAGCGAGGGATTGTCTTTGGAACCATGCCTAATCCAGTGTTGAAGGATGGTAGTAGTTCATCAGGTAGCACAGATAATGGCCCGGTGCGGTCTGGTCTCTCTGGAACTGTTTCCGGCACATCAGTTACGTTAAGCCTGACCACAGACGTTGATGCGACCTGTAGATATACAGATTCCAGTTCAGGGATGGATTATGATCAGATGAAGAATGATTTTGACACGACAGGAGGGAAAAGTCATTCAGAGCCTCTCTCTAATCTTACGGTTGGCTCTCATACGTATTTTGTCCGTTGCAAGAATAAGGCTAGCAGCGCGGTGAATACAACTGACAAGGAGATAACGTTCACTGTTGACGAGAACGGTGGTACTATAGACAACGGCCCAAAGATGGACAATCTTTCGGCAAAGGTTTCTGGCACATCAGCTACGTTAAGCCTGAATACAGATGTTAATGCAACCTGCAAATATGATACCGATGATGTAGCGTATGACCAGATGGCTGGTAACTTTCTTACTGAGACAGGAACAAGCCATACAGTATCTTTCTCTAACCTTACGGCTGAAGAAACATATACCTATCACATCCTCTGCAAGAATACAACCAGCGGCGCAGTGAACACAACTGCCAAGGTTATTTCATTCACGCTAGAAAGTTCAGACAACGGGCCATTGAGGTATAATCTTCTTCCTAACGGGACGGTTCCAAGCACATCTGTCACCTTAAGCCTGACCACAGGTGTTAAAGCAACATGCAAGTATGACACTACTTCTGGAACTGCCTATGCTGATATGGACAGTCCTTTTACTACAACAGGAGAAACGAATCATTCTGAACTAATTTCTGGTCTTACAGCTGGGCAAGAATACACCTATTACGTTCGCTGTAAGAATGATTCCACTGATGTTGTGAATACAACGGACAGCATTATTTCATTCACTGTTGCTGCGTCTGCCTGTGTCTTGCCGGAGCAGTCTCAGTTGATTGCGTTTGCTGCCTCAGATGAGATCATCAACACTGCACTGCAAAACGTCGGTAACTTCTTCATTGGCACAGCTCTAGCCGCAACAGGCACAGCTGGCACCACAGGTACAACAGGTTCAATAATAAATAACTCCGACAACAAAGACGAAAAATTCGATGAAGAAGGCTCTACCGAAGAAGGCAGCGGTACTGGTCCTTTCAGCAGTAAGCTAACGAACCTGAAACCTGGCACCTTCTTCTATGCACGGGCTTATGCGGTGGTTAGCAACGGCACAACCTATTACGGCAACCCAGTCGGTTTCCGCACTGCTGATTCCTGCTTTGTGGCCACTGCTGCCTATGGTTCCATCTTCCATCCCTCGGTGCAAATCCTCCGCGACTTCCGGGATCAGTTCCTGCGTAGCAATGCAGTCAGCCGCTCCTTGATTGACCTCTACTATTCGTATTCACCAACTCTCGCTGACCTGATCAGCCAACACAGCAGCCTGCGCTTGGTTGTGCGAATGCTGCTGCTACCCGTGATTGGGACAGCGTGGATTGTCCTGCACTTTGGTGCGTCTATCGTGCTGCTTCCGGCAGCGGTATTTGGCTTGATGCTCTGCTGGCAAGGCTTGCGGCTGCTGAACAGAAAGGCAGCGGCAGTTTAAGAAAGGGCATTACAGCAAGGCTGGATCAAGGGTTGCCTCCTTGTCCAGCCTTTGTTGTGCAAAATGGGTGGCGTTGTTGGCTCGCGTTGCGTGATACAGCTGGAGCATCATAAAATGATTCCCTTGCCCTGCGCCAGATTGTCCATCTCGCATGGAATGAGGAGAGCAGGCAGGAAAAACTGCTCCAGCAATCCATACGTTGATAAATGCCGTTTTTTTGTGAATCAAAAGCCCTCCATTTTGTGAATAAAAATATTCCCATTTTATATGTCAAAATGGTGCCATTTTATATTGTGAAATACTCCCATTTTATATGGTGAAAGATATGCTGTCTGTTTTAGACATCGAGGCAGGGGTCTGCCCCTGCGGCGCAAGAGTTGCAGGAGAAACATTTTATACTGCTCCAGCTATACTGTTGTCCTCCAGCAGTGTCAATGTCCTGCGAGATTGAGCCGATCTGCGTAGCTTCACCCCAAAGCGTTGCTCAATCTCGTCGGCTTTCTCCGTTGCCAGCCGTAAGTATGCCGCCACAGACCCTGCCTTCTTGGAGAGGAGTTTCTGCACTCTCACCTTCTCTTCAATGATTGGATTCTTCATCGCTCTTCGGTGATGAATCCCATTTACACCAGCTCCCAATCCTTAAAGATTGGCTGATAGCCACTCCGCCGCAGCATCTCTGCCACTTCCGCCACGCTGCGGTCGTCGGTGACACTGAACTGCACCGGGGCTTCCTCCTGCTTCCTGACCGCATAGCCGCCCACACCGGTTTTGGAGCCGCAGGAAAAGCGGGTTGCGCCAAGCTGCACCAGCCGGTCGCGGAAAGCGGGGGCCTCGCGGGTGGAAATGGTGATGCCCAGCCTCGGCATAAACAGCCGCCACGCCAGCATGAACTGGACAAACTCCATATCCGACATCAGCGCGCGCGGGGCAATCGCACCTGCCGCCTTGGTCATGCGCGGCAGGGAGAGCGAGACTTCCACATCCGGGAACTCCTCCTCCAGCCAGCGGGCGTGCAGGGCGGCGAGCCATGCCTCGCGGCGGGGTTCGCCAAGGCCAAAGAGCGGCCCTAAGTTCAGGGCGCGGAAGCCTGCCCGTGCGCCGCGCTCCGGGGTGTCCAGCCGCCAAGCATAGTCCGCCTTCCGTCCCGCCGGATGCACCTCTTTATATATAGTGCGATCATAAACCTCTTGATAGACGGTCAGCGAATCGGCTCCAGCCTCGCGCAGGATGCGGTATTCGGCCTCATCGAGCGGGAAAATCTCCAAGGCGATAGACGAGAAATGCGCCCGCAGCCGCTGCACTGCCTCGGCCAGATAGGACAGGGGAGTCTGGGCCGGGGCTTCGCCAGTCAAGACAAGGATATGACGAATACCGGTGGCAGCGATGGCTGCTGCTTCCTGCTCGATCTCGTCCAAGGTCAGCTTGGTGCGTGGAAAGTCAACACCCGCATGGAAGCCACAGTAAGTGCAGGCGTTGGCACAGTAATCCGAGATATACAACGGCGCATACAGGCCAATAACCCTGCCGAAGTGCTGCAAGGTCAGACGATGCGCTTTCTGGGCCATTTCCTCCAGATAACCTTGCGCTGCCGGAGCGAGCAAGTGGAGCAGGTCGCGGCGGTCAAGCTGCTCGTCGCGGGACAAGGTGCGCTCCACGTCGGCAGCGGTCACGGCCCGCATAGCAGCATCGAAATCAAAGGATTCTAAGGCAAGGACAGTGTTGAGGAAGGACATGCTCATGCTCGGAGAAAGCCGGTCAAGGGCGAGGAGGCTTCGGCATATTCTTTCTCCCCGGCCAGCTGTGCTAATCGCGCCAGCCGCCCGGCTTGCACCGCGAGGCCAAAGGCTTTGCCAGCCATGATCGGGTCTGCACTGGTGGCAATGGCGGTGTTGACCAGCACCGCTGCCGCGCCGATCTCCATTGCCTCGGCGGCCTGCGAGGGTTTGCCGATGCCTGCGTCCACAATAACCGGCAGCTTGCTGGTTTCGATCATCCGCTTGATCATCGCCTTCATCTCCAAGCCCCGGTTGCTGCCGATGGGCGAGCCGAGCGGCATCACTGCCGCCGCGCCCGCATCGTGCAACTGCCTGCTCACGGTCAGATCAGGGAACATGTAGGGCAAGACAATGAAGCCTTCTTTGGCAAGGATTTCGGTGGCGCGGAGGGTTTCGGCGTTGTCCGGCAGCAGGTATTTGTTGTCGGTGATCACCTCAATCTTGATGAAATCGCCGCAACCTGCCGCACGCGCCAGCCGGGCAATGCGCACCGCTTCCTCGGCGGTTCGCGCGCCAGAGGTGTTGGGCAATATCCGCACCGAAGGCGGGATGTAGCGCAGGATGTCCTGCTCGCCTGCCTTGGGGTCAACCCGGCGCAATGCCACCGTAATCAGCTCCGAGCCACTGGCCGCGAGCATCGGGGCAATCAGGTCGTGCGAGGCGAACTTGCCTGTGCCGGTGAGCAGGCGGTTGGTAAAGCGCACCCCGCCGAGCAGCAATGCGTCGTCTGCTGCGTTGATCGTTGCATTCATCTCAGCCTCCTCCTACAAAACTGAGCAGCTCCACCGTATCTCCGTCCTGGAGCAGGTGCTGCTGCCAGCGGTCTCTTTTAATCAGCTCAAAATTGACTTCGGCAATCACGGCATCCGGCACAAAGCCTTGCTCGATGATCATGTCGAATAAGGTGAGGGCAGCGGTTGCCGTGAGCTGGCCGTTCAGGGTTATCTGCATGGTGTGTGGTAAGTTTGCTACCGGACTGACAAACAAAGGGAAAGGGGAAAGCACCCCCCGTGCAACGCAGCTCTGTGTCTAACTGAATTGCGGCGGCGCGTCAAGAAAATATTCTGATCACCCCTCCATCAGTAAAGAAATGTAAGCAGCGATAAACAGCGTCAGGGCAATAAAACCGTTCATCGAGAAAAAAGACATCTCGATGCGCGAGAGATCACGCGGGTTGACAATGAGGTGTTGATAGAACAAAGCTACGCCGGTTAAGGCGATACCGAGATAATAAACAAGGTTGAGGTGCTGCATATAACCGGTCAGGGTGAAGAGGAGAAAAGCAAGCACATGAAAGCAGATGGCCAGCTGGAAAGCCTTCTTCCGACCCAACGAAGCTGGCATCGAATACAGCCCGGCTTGGCGGTCAAATTCTGCATCCTGCGAGGCGTAGATGATGTCAAAGCCGGCCACCCAGAAAAGTACCCCCAGAGACAGCACCCAAGGATAACCGACCAGACTACCCGCTGCTGCTACCCATCCACCGAGCGGCGAAATGGCCAAAGCTACACCCAACACGACATGACAGAGCCAGGTGAAGCGTTTGGTCAACGAATAAAAGAAGGTTAAGGCCAGGGCAAAGGGAGCAATAGTCAGGGCTAAGGGATTGAGCATCCAACAGGCAAAGAAGAATAAGGCAGACGCGACCGCAACCAGCAGCCAAGATTCTGCGAGGGAGACCGCACCCACAGGAATCGCCCGGCTTTTCGTGCGTGGGTTGGCAGCATCAAAGCGATGATCCGCAATGCGGTTAAAAGTCATCGCTGCTGTCCTTGCGCCCAGCATCGCGAGGATCACCCAGAAGAAAACCCGCAATGAAGGGAGACCTCGCCCAGCGAGAAAGGCCCCCATCAGGGCAAAAGGCATGGCAAAAACACTGTGCTTGAACTTGATCATCTCAAGCAAGGTGGAGAGTTTCTTCAGCATGGCAGCAAGGGCTAATGTATTGTATTTGGAGTTATTTTGCAGGAACTCATACTTCAGCAAGAGGCATTGCGTCTCCTTTTTTGCTCGCTGACAAAGCAGTTCGGCTTGATAGAAGAGGAGTTTGGCCGACTTGCAAAGGAGTTGTACTCGGCAGGAAAGGAGTTTGGCCAAGCCGCACTCCTTTCCTGCCAAGCCGAACTCCTCTGTTACCGAGTACAACTCCTTTCTGGCCGAGCCAAACTCCTTGGCAAACCAGCCGTACTCCTCTCTGGCTTGCTTGCCCACGTACCCAAAATGCCAGAAAAGCAAGTGCTGCGCTCTTCACTTCAATCTGCTTGCTGCTTCCTGTATGATGGAACACAACGCTTTGAGTTGGCTGACGCAGGCGATGTATTATAGGCGATGCCTCTTTTCCGTCAATCGGGAAATTTGGCTGCCTGGAACCAGGCACTTGCGTTCCAGGCTTGCTCTCTCCAACCTGGACCGTCTATTATGGTTCCGGCATCCTTGTCCTGGCAAGCCAGCCGAGAGCACTTCCCGTTTTTGCTGCTTGATTTATCTGGGCAAGACTGTACAATTTTTCGCATTCAACCGAGAGAACAATATACGCACACCATGATCGACGAAAAGAAAGATCCTAACTCTGGAAAAAAGCCTGATTTCGGTGAAATCCAGATCAGGCCGGGCGGGTTAGCAGCTCCAGTCAAACCCAACAGACCGCCTAAGGCAGTCGCTTCACCCCCAGAAAAAGCTGCCCAGCGGCAAAAAGGCCCTCGGGTACGTGGCAAGGCGCGTTTTTTGCTCCTCCTGCTTCTGCCGCTTGTTGTGCTCCTTGTTGGGCTGATTGGCGTATATTATTTGCTGCCACTGTATATTCAAGGGCCATTGGCCGAGCAGCTGGGCAGACAGCTGGGCAGACCCGTCATAGTTAAGCAGGCCAGTTTATCGCCTTTCAGCTTTGCTTTGCAGCTGCGAGAGATTACGCTCGGCCCGGCAATTGCGCGACCCGACGAACCAGAGCTGGCGCGGATTGAGGCCATTGATGCCCGGCTGCGGCCAATGCCCTTGCTCAAGGGCCAGGTGCTCCTTGACGATGTGCGGATTGACCGCTTGCGGGCCAATCTCATCCGTCGGCAAGATGGCAGCTTCAATGCCTTACCGCCAGGCCGGAGTTTATTCAATGGCCTGAATTTTCTCCCCAGTTGGCTCCAGGCTGAGGGGCTTCGCTTGCACCGCAGCACAGTCCATTTTCTTGATCAGCCGAGTGGAAAAAAGCATTTGCTTGAGCATATTGAATTGTTCCTGCCGCCTGCTGGCCAGGGCCAAGAGCCAACCCTCAGCGCGGTGGTCAATGCCAGTCCGCTCCAGCTTACTGGCCAGAAGCAGGCAGATGCGAGCCAGTCAACCCGGCTTACCCTGAAGTTAGACGATCTGGATCCCCAGCTGTATTTGGGCTTAATTCCAGGCATGGCAGAACTGGTGAATGTCAGTGCGAAACGAACAGATGCGGTGCTCGAAGTTATCTTGCAAGATGCGGCTGGTAACGGGCCAGCCATCACTGGCTCGGTTTCCTTTTCCGAGTTACTCGTTCAGTCTGCCGAGCATGAGGAACAACCTGAACAGGCGTTCCAACTGGCCTCGCCAACTGCCCATGCGATTATCCGCTTCAATCCCATGCAGAAGCTCTATACCGTTGATGAGCTGCTCTTAGAAGAGCCGCAGCTTGATCTGCCAGAAAGCCAGGAGGAACTGCTCGATAGTACAGAGCTGGCAGCTAAGGCCGCAGTCCTTCTCAACCCTGAGCAGATCGGCTTAATTGTGCAGCGGCTCTCTGTAAGCAAAGGCAGAGTAAAAAGCAGCCACAAAGAATGGACTGAAGTGCAGGCCGAGCTGACTGGCTTTCAAAACAGCACTGCCAGCACCTTGGCCAAGGAGAGCGAGACCAGTGAATCGCTACTGTCCTTTTCTGCAATCAATGGCAACTCGAATATCACCTTTAAAGGACACCTTGATCCTCTCTGTAACTTGAACGGTAGTCTCAGTTTGCAGAATATGCGGGCCGATCTGCTTCGTCCCTATCTTTCTCCAGGCGAATGGCTGCGTTTCAGCAAAGGCACGGCAGATATTACAGGGGAGTTACAGCTGGCGCAAGAGGCAGAAGGTAAGACCAGTATCACCATCTCTGACAGCACAATCACCGCGCGGGATTTTGTTCTTCAGCAAAAGAAAGCAGCCTTGCTGACAGGTAAGCTCTTTAATGGCACTGATTGCTTGCTCAATGGAGCAGAGCAGAGTATGAGCTGTGGCAAGGTTCTGTTGGAAGGAGCGGCGTTTGCAGAAACTAGTTTCTTCCTGCCCAATAATAAAAAGGGCAAAGACAGTAGTCGGCTGCACTTTTCCTGCAATAATTTGGAGCTGAAGAACGCATCTGCCCAGCTGCCGTTTGGCCCAGCGCGTTTGCCGCTCTCTGGTTTGCATCTGACCTTGACTGGATTGGGAGAAAAGCAGCAACCTGGTCAGATCAGTTTAGAGGCTGGAGCAGGGAAGCAGGGCAAAATTTCTCTTAATGGTACATCAGCCACAAGTAAGGATGGGCTTGTTCTGCTCTCTGGCAAGCTGGTTTTGAAAAATGCCGAGGCTGATCTGCTTCATTCGTACCTTGCGCAGGGGGATGAAGTGCATTTTAGCCAAGGCAGCGCAGACCTCAGCGGCAATTTTAATCTGAACGGGCCTGCCCTGAATCTCTCTAACGGCACAATAGCTGTGCGGGATTTCAGTCTCCAGCGCAGCGATTCCCCTTTGCTTTCTGGCAAGGCAGTGAATGGTACAGATTGCGCCTTAGACAGTGGTAATCAGCGGATGACTTGCGGAAAAATCACGGCAGAAGGAACAGATTTCGCGGATAGCAGTTTTTTCCTACAGCCAGCAGGCAGACTGCGCCTTGCCGCCAATACAGTGGAGCTGAAGAACTCTTCCGCCAAGTTTGCTTTGGGTGCAGCGACCTTGCCGCTTTCTGGTCTCAATCTGACCTTAACTGGATTGAAGGAAAAGCAGCCTGGTCAGATCAGTCTGAAGGCAGCAACGCAGGATTCTGGCCAGCTAGAACTTAACGGCACCGCTGCACACGAGGCGACTGGTCTTGCTTTATCCGGCACCATTACCCTGCGCAACAGTAGTGCAGATGTTCTCCAACCTTATTTAGGCGAAGGCCTGAGTTTGAGCCAAGGTCGTGCCGATCTCAGCGGCAGCTTCCATCTAGGCGGCTCTGTTTTGAACGTCTCTGGTAGCACGATTTCGCTGCGTGATTTTATTCTACAGAAGAGCGGCACTGCGTTACTCTCTGCTCAGGAAGTACATGGCCAGGATTGCACCTTTGATGGCCATGCCCGCAGCCTAACCTGCGGCAGCGTCACTGCCAAGAGCGCAGACTTTGCTGAAACAGGCTTTTTCCTGCATCCAGCAGGACGGCTGCGTTTTGCGGCTCAGAAGGTGGAATTGCAGAACTCTGTGGCCCAACTCGCTCTGGGCGGAGCCATGCTGCCGCTTTCTGGTCTGCAACTGAGTCTCAGCGGCCTACCTGGGCAAATCAAGGTCGAGGCAACAACGAGCGGCTCTGGCAAGCTGGAGATCAACGGCACAGTAGCCAAAGAGGATTCCGGCCTAACCTTATCTGGCCAGCTAGCTTTGAAAAATGCCGATGCTGCTTTGCTCAATTCGTATCTTGGCGATACCCTTCGTTTCAGCTCAGGTAGAGTTGATCTTGCTGGAATAGGTCGTCTCCACGCTGGAGAAGAAGGAGCCAAGCTCTATCTTGCCAGCGGGAATCTTGCAATACGAGATTTCAGCCTCCAGCACGAAGGTGCAGCTCTGTTGTCTGGTCAATCAGCTAGCGGGGCAGATTGTTCCTTAGAGGCTGGCCTAAGTTGTAGCACGATTGCTGTAGAGCAGGCTGATTTTGCTGCGGCTGCGGCTGGTTTCTTCTTTCGACCCACAGGCGGACTGCACCTTGCTGCCAATGCGGTCGAAATCAGCAGCTCTTCGGCCTTGCTGCCAGTTGGCTCGGCCTTGCTGCCGCTCTCTGGTTTGAAGATGAGTGTGACCGGTTTGCGTGATCAACAGGCTAGCCAGAATAATCTCCAGTTTGTGGCCGCAGTTGGGCAGGGCAGTCTCAAGGCTACAGGCCAGCTCCACAAAGACGGGAGTGCTCTGGCGGAATTGACCGCAGAACGTCTTGATATCCGCCTCTTCAACAAAGCATTTGCCAGCCTATTGCGTGATGAGCTGACCATTAAACAAGGCAGTCTAAGTGGCAAAGGCGAATTCAAGCTGCCCGAAACCCGCTTCAGCGGCAATATCAACATAGACCATTTTGTCGCTGAGACCAGTCGAGGAGATAGTTTACGCTGGCGACGGGCAACGACAGATAAGGCCTCTCTTGTTCTTACCCCTTTTGCCGCTGTAATGGAAACGCTCAGTCTGGAAGAACCACTGCTCCAGCTCGCTGCGGCAGACAGCAGTATGCCTGCGGGCTTGTTTGCCCTTTTTGCGGAATTACCCCAGCTTGCAGTTGAACAGTGCAGCCTGAGCAGCGGTAGCCTGCAACGCAGTGGCCAGAGCGACTTGAGCTTTAATGGCATTCAGGGGCAAATCGGGCCAATCAAGCCTGGCGCAAGTGCTAGCTTCTCCTTTACCGGCAAAATGGGCGGCAGTGATTTCGCAGCCAGCGGCAAAACCGACACCAGCAACGCGGCCATCGACCAACTGACTGTGGAGCAGCTGCCTTTGCCTGGTGCAGCCAAAGAATTGGCCAAGCAATTAGCTTTAGACAGCAGCCGAGGCACGATCAACCGCACCGTTTCAGCAACAGGCGACCGATTAGACTTTTCCGGCTTTGTTCCCTTGCCCAAATCCGACTACGCTTTTGCTCTTGCGCTCCTGACTGAGCAAAATGGTGCGTTCTCCATCCCGCTTCAGTCCATGCCTTTTACGGTTGCAGATGAGGTACTTGTGCAAGCCGTAGTAGGCAGGTTCCAGCAATTGAGCGCAAGCTCACCGTGGACTGCTCTGGAAAAGCTGCTGCCCAATCTGCCTAAATCGCCAGACATTGACTTCCTGCCTGGGGAAAAGGTTCCCGATTTCATGGCAGGCTTAGAGAGCCTTCGCCCATTCTTCAGCACGCATCCGCATCTGGGCTGGACAGTGCAAGGCTGTTATGACCAAGAGGCAGACCGCAAGGCCTTACTGGCCCAGGCGCAAAAGAATGGCGGCCAGAAGGTAGAGGAAGAGAATGCCCGCCGCAAGCAAGAGCTGGACCGGCTGCTTGCCCAAGAAGTGCTGCGCCAGATGACCTTAACAAAGCTGGGCTTGCCGATAGTCAAAGATCAGCTGCCTGAAATAAAGGCGCGGCAAGATCTCCAGCCGCTGCCCATGCCGCAAGCCGAGCTCCCAGAGCATGTTCTCCCTGATCTGGCCCGTGCCCGGGCTGAAGTAGTCCGCGAGCAGCTCATCAGTAAGCTGGGTCTTTCGGCAGAACGGGTGAAGTTGGAGGAAAGCGGTACCTGCGGCGCAAAGGCAGGATTAATTCCGGCCCCTGTCTGGTGAAAAACGGCAGCACATTCTGTCATACCACTGTATAGTGTGGCATTTCCCGATTTTGCTTTTGAGCGTAAGCCTGCGCTTCTTCATTTTTTATAACGCCTACAATTGAGCTATGATGATTCCCAAATTACCTTCCCCCTGTCGCCCGATGAGTTACAGCGAGAAATTCACCTTCTCCTGCCACCCAAATGTGTCCTGCTTCAATGAATGCTGTCGGCAGATTGATCTCATCCTCACCCCGTATGATCTGTTGCGCCTGAAGAGAAGACTGAAATTGGATTCCGCTGTTTTTCTGCAACGCTATGTAATCGTGGAATGGGAAGAAGGGATGCGTTTTCCGCATTGCTTTTTAACTATGGTCGATGACGGCAAAGCAAGCTGCGTCTTTCTCAACGAACAAGGCTGTAGTGTCTATGAAGATCGGCCCGCAGCCTGCCGGGCTTATCCTGCTGGACGCGGTGCTTCTCGCCGAGTTGATGGCACTGTGACTGAGCAGTTTGTCCTTGTGCAAGAGCCGCACTGCAAGGGCTTCGCTGCTGGCCTAGAACAGACTGTGCCTGGCTATTTTCAGGCCCAGGGTTTGACAGAATACAACCGCTTTAATGATCAGCTGCTCCAGCTGCTCCAGCATCCCAAAGTCCGGGCTGGCTTTCGGCCAACCCGTTCGCAGATGCAGCAGTTCATTTTGGCCTTATACAACGTTGATATGTTCCGCCGGGAATTGCTTGCAGGCCGGATTCAGCTGAAACAACCGCTCTCACCTATGGAATCGCGGGCCATTTCTGCTGGTGATGATAAAGCCTTGCTCCTTCTCGGTGTGCGCTGGCTGTTAGAAGAATTTTTCGGCGAATACTGGTGTGGCAATGAGTATCGCAAGACTGCTTATGCGACCTAAGAATTGCAGCACGCTGCTGCCCATTTGTTAAAAAACGAAAGCGCATTCCAAGAGGCCGTTGTATAATGGGCGGCGTTGTATCCTTCCTTTCCACGCATCTGGGCGATCCTTGTGATCGCCCTGTGTGTTTGTACTGCGAGAGGGCAAATTCAAATTGACTCCTTTACTCTTTTTTGGTCGGTATCAGATAGTTGGAATGCCGCAGACTGAATTGAGAACGAGGCCTTGCCCGCTGCGTTAAGGTCTTTTCAGGCTGAGAACGTGATATTCCCTGTCTCGAATGCGGCGTTTGCAGCTGCAAATGAGTCATTCGAGGTTGCGAATAAGGCGTTTGAAGTTGCAAACGTGACGTTCCCAACAGCGAATGTCTCATTTGAAGTTTCAAACGAGGCATTTGAAGCTTTGAATGCCTTATTCGAAACAGCGAATACGACGTTTGAAGTTGAGAACGACGTATTCGAGTCTTCAGATGCGGTATTCGAAGTGTAAAATGTCTCATTTGAAGTTTCAAGCGAGGCATTTAACGCTTTGAATGACTTATTCGAAACAGCGAATGCGCCATTTGAAGCGGCGAACAGGGCCTTGGCAAGGCCGTTCCGTCCTGGAGCATCGCGGAGTGCCATAGCTAAACAGAGCGGCTTAGGAACGCGAGCAATAACTGCCGGCAGTCGCGCCTTTCCCCCGACTGCTTCTGCCCTGTTGCCTGTCGTACTCAGCAAGCGGTAATTTCTTGTTATGTTCTAAATGGGGTCTTAAAAATTGACGAAGAAGATCAAATACGAGCTAAAGGAAGCAATGGTTTCATTGTCTGGAGCGTGCTTCTGGTACTGGAATAGTTTCTATAGTTTTTTAGATAGCAGTGGGGTATCAAAAAGGCTTTATGAGCGTTTCCCTAAGGCAGCATACAGTAAATATGACGTAATGAGAAATATTCTTGAGTTCCTGGAAGAAAAGGATGAATTTGAAACAATTAATAGCTTAATTTCCAATTTTTTCCGTTTAAGGGGTGCTGTTGACAAAGATGCTTTGGATGATAACAAAGCGAAGAACTTATTAAATGATTTTAAGGAACTGGTGGGTTCTGACCCAATTGAACAGGAGATCGAACGAAGAAAAAGAAAAGAATCTCGGAATAACTACACAGCACATATCGAAGAAAGTAAGTCACATAAGAAACGACTCGAAGAGTTAAACAGGCTGTTTATTTCACTTACCATAAGTTCTGAATATACTCATCAGCAAAGAGGATATAAATTTGAAAATATTTTCTGTGATCTTCTTCAGCTAAACGAGTTAGAATATTCAAGGCCGTACAAAACCCCTGATGGCGAGCAAATTGATGGACATTTTCGGTTTGAGAAGTTTGACTATCTCGTCGAGTCAAAATGGGAAGCTGACCCAATTAAACAAAAGGATCTATCAGTATTCGATGGAAAAATCAGAGGTAAAGCGCAAAGTACCAGAGGGTTGTTTCTTTCTGCCAACGGTTTTGATGAAAATGCGGTGCATAAATTCTCTGGCGATTCACCTAGAATAATATTGATGACAGGTGAAGATTTGGCAATGATTCTAGGTTGCCAAGTCTTATTCCTTGACGCAATAAAGGCTAAGGTTGAGGCTATCGTAAGGTATGGAAATATCAATTTTCCACTACGGAATACAGTCTAATGGGCAGATGCAGGAAAGAGTATCCCATTGCTGCTGAAATTCAAGAAGATAGACTAAAATAAGATGAGAGATGAATACGATTTTCCACAAGGAGAACGTGGTAAGTTTTTCAATAAAGACGCAGAAATATTCTCCTTTGTGCAGCAGATATCTGAACGAAGGAAAACAGATGTTTCCTCAATTGTGAATCAGATTCTCCGCAGCGACATGCAGTTGGCTGAAGTGATCAAATAGCCAGCAGTCTGCGAAAATTCGGCAAATTCAGTGAACAATGGGGCACAGGGAGCGTTTCCTGTGCCCTTCAGGTTTTAGGTGGCGGCATAACCCAATCAGCATAATTTTATCATGAAACATTTTGAACGGACCAAGCCCGCCCACGAGTGCGGCATTTGTGGAATTTACGGCCATGAAGACGCGGCCAAACTGACCTATTTCGGTCTCTACGCCCTTCAGCACCGGGGCCAGGAAAGCGCGGGCATCGCCGCAGGCAACGGCCAGCGGATGGCCGTCCACAAGGCAATGGGCTTGGTGCCGGAGGTCTTCACCGAAGCCAGCCTGCAAAAGCTCTCCGGGCACTTGGCCGCTGGTCATGTGCGCTATTCCACTACTGGCGAATCCTCGATCATCAACAGCCAGCCCTTTGCTGTCACCCATCAGGGCCTGCAATTGGCCGTGGCGCACAACGGCAATCTGGTCAATTCGATGGCCCTGCGGAGACAATTGGAGGAAAAAGGCTCGATCTTCCAGACCACAATGGACAGCGAAATTGTCATTCATCTGATGGCCCGCAATATGCACCTTGGTTTGGCTCAGGCTATTCAAGCATCGTTTGCCTGCATCCAAGGGGCTTACTCGCTTATCCTCATGACCCCAGACACCTTGATCGCAGTGCGCGACCCGAACGGTTTCCGGCCCCTCTGCTTAGGCCGTTTGGATAATGGGGCGCATGTGGTGGCCTCTGAAACCTGTGCCCTTGATCTGATCAATGCTGAATACATCCGCGACGTGGAACCAGGCGAGGTGCTGATCATCAATCAGAACGGCATAGAGTCGATCTTTCCTTGGCCTGCCAAACAGCGGAGCTTCTGCATCTTTGAGCAAGTCTATTTCGCCCGACCAGACAGCGATATTTTTGGCTGCAATGTCTATACCACCCGCAAGCGGATGGGTGCAATTTTGGCCCGTGAGGCAAAGATTGAGGCGGATTTCGTCATGCCCTTTCCCGACTCTGGTAATTACGCCGCCATCGGGTATTCACAGGCATCGGGCATTCCGTTGGAAATGGGCATGATCCGCAATCACTACGTAGGGCGCACCTTCATTCAGCCCTCGCAGGCGATGCGGGATTTCTCGGTGCGGGTCAAGCTGAATCCAGTGCGCCCGCTGATCGAGGGCAAGCGGGTGATCATAGTCGAAGATTCGATCATTCGCGGCACCACCGGCAGAAGCCGGGTGCACGCCCTGCGCAACGCCGGAGCCAAGGAAGTGCATCTGCTGGTCTCTTGTCCGCCCACTATTCATGCTTGTTATTACGGGATTGATTTTCCTTCCTCCAAGGAACTGATTGCGGCCAAGATTTCCATCGAGGCGATCCGCGATCACATGGAGCTGGACTCGCTGACCTATCTCAGTTTGGATGGTTTGGTCGAGGCCACTGGCCTGAAGAAGGAGGATTTCTGCCTCGCCTGCTTTGACGGCAAGTATCCCATTGCGCCGGATGTCACTTTCACTAAAGAATGCCTGAACAGCTGCTGCAAAAGCTGCCGTTGACGGAAAGGGCTTGGCATACGCTGCGGCGGGTAATAGGAGAAAAAGACAATGGCAGAGATAGTGATTGATACCTACCGGTGCAGCGGCTGCGGCACCTGCGTGGAGATGTGCCCAGAAGTCTTTCGCATGGACAGCATGGCGGAAAAGGCGGAGCTGGTGGCCGTCGCGCCTGAAATCACGGACCCGGTGTATCAGGCGGCGGCATTTTGCCCGGAGAAGTGTATTGAGGTGAAGGAATAATGGTTGCGTGGTCGGCTTTTTTGGGTAAAGACCTTGCAGAAAAGGTTGTGCAGAAAATAATCATCAACGCGGGTTTCAGCAGCGCGTTATCTTTGCTGCATCGGGATGCTCTCGACAAGGCGATGAAGAAAATCGTCAAAGAACTTTTTGATCTGCTGGAATATGAGCTTGGTCTTGACGAAGAAACGGAGACTGAGGAGCTGATTCCGATTCGTCGGGTGGTTGATGTTTTCCTTGATCAAGCGGCAGTGCAGCAGGCTATCATTGGGCTGCTGCAAGGTGAACAGCTTGACCCCGCCGTTCTCGCTCAAGCGTGGCAGCAAGTGCAGGATGCGCCAGGCTTCTCGTGGCCAAAGATCAGTAAACGCTTCAGCCGCAAGGCTAAATGCCATGAAAATAAAATTCACAGCCGCAGCGATATAAAATGATCAAGCAATCATTTTCATCCTATGAGTTGAATCTTATGGCCTATTCAGTAGATTTTCGCCGGAAAGTATTGGAAATCAAAGAACGTGAAGGTTTGAGTTTTGAGGAGGCGGCAGTACGC
>NZ_JBLWEO010000013.1:0-25673 GCF_048287395.1 Candidatus Electronema sp. PJ
AAAGCGGATGCTGTAGGACGGGGGCGTGGTCAGCGAATTGACTTCGGGCCTGCATTGAATGCTCATGTCAGCCTCCTATGTTATGTATGGCAATGATTTAAGAATACCGAGCAGAACTGCGGCAGCTCATCCTAAGCAGCGTGGCAGATTCTGTCAAGCATTCTTTGGCCTGCAAACATGCGCCTCGGCATACGGAGGATATGCGGAGGCGCATACGAGGCGTATGCCGAAGCGCATACGGAGCGTATGGGCCTCCTCGGTCTTGAGGAGCTGGGTGCGTGGTAGGGGCGACTTCCTGTGGTCGCCCTTTGTTGCGGAGGCGAGCCGAGCCAAGGGCAGGCACAGGGGCCTGCCCCTACTTGCCCCGCAGCTTGGCGCGAATGTCTGCGAATGCCGCACGCCATTCCTTTAGGTTGGGATGACCAATCTCCTTAGCAAGCTGCACAGCGCGGCTGATGTATGCTTCCGCCTTGCGCAAGTAGCCTAGCTCTTGGTACGTGCGCCCAATATTCCAGCTCGTCTCTGCTTCGCCTCGCCTGTCGCCGATCTCTTGGCTGATGATTAAGCTCTGCTCCAGATGCTTCAGGGCTGTGGCGTAATCGCCCCGTGCATCGTAAATCTGGCTGATGTTGTTCAGCGTTCTGCCTTCGTGTACCTTATCGCCTATCTCCCGGAAGAGGACAAGGTTCTGCTCCAGATACTTCAGGGCGGTAGCGTAGTCGCCCCGCGCCTTGTAAATCTGGCTGATGTTGTTCAGCGTTGCGCCTTCCCCTGCCTTGTCGCCAATCTCCTGCCTGATGACTAGGCTCTGCTCCCATAAGGACAGGGCCGTGGCGTAGTCGCGCTT
Organism: Candidatus Electronema sp. PJ; assembly: GCF_048287395.1. NCBI lineage: Bacteria > Pseudomonadati > Thermodesulfobacteriota > Desulfobulbia > Desulfobulbales > Desulfobulbaceae > Candidatus Electronema > Candidatus Electronema sp. PJ. Next base: position 848 of record NZ_JBLWEO010000013.1, read on the forward strand.
GGCATAGTGAATCTGGCTGATGTTGTTCAGCGTCGCGCCTTCTACCTTCTTATCGCCAATCTCCTGCGTGATGCGCAGGCTTTGCTCCAGATACTTCAGGGCGGTGGGGTAGTCACCCTTGGCATGCTGAATCTGGCCGATGTTGTTTAGCGTTATGCCTTCGCCTGCCCTATCGCCAAGCTCCTGCTGGATGGTTAGGCTCTGCTCCAGATACTTCAGGGCAGTGCGGTAGTCGCCCCACGCATAGTAAATCTGGCTGATGTTGTTCAGCGTCGCGCCGTCCCCTGCCTTGTCGCCAATCTCCTGCCTGATGACTAGGCTCTGCTCCCATAAGGACAGGGCTTCCTTGTACTTGGCAATGCGGTGCAGGTCATAGCCTGCATTGCTCAGATGCTCTGCCCGTTCCTTCTGCTTGTCCTCCGGCAGCAGGGCGGCGGCCTTCTGCCAGTAGGCAGCGGCCTTGGCGTAGCGCAACTGCACCCTCTGGAGGCGGGCGTTGTCGGCATGGGCCTTGGCAGCAGCAAGGCTGTGCTGGTTGGCTGCGTCCTCCAGCAGGGCCTCGGCCTTGGCGTAGTCGCCCGCATCAATGGCCTGCTTGGCCGCTTGGTTGCCGCCCACGCGGGCCAGCAGCTCCTTGTACTGCCCGGCTATCTCGCGTAGCTTGCTGTCCAGGTCGCCCGCAGGCACCTTCTCTTGCTCCAGTATCCTGAAGAAGCTGGCAAGGGCGGACTCAGTGACGGCGAGCTTGCTGACATACTCAGCAAAGACTGCTGGGGAGATGGTGTCGTAATAGTTGTTCTGCTGCCCAATGGCGTGGTCGCCTTGGCCGATTGGCTGCGTACCACCGCTGCTGGTGAAGTGGTTGGTCATGTCTCACCCGGTTGTAAGGGCGGCCTCCTGTGGCCGCCCAAGAATGAGGAGGGCAGGCACAGGGGCCTGTCCCTACGGAATCACATCCCCACGGCCTTGCTGCACCAGATCAACGCCTTGCCCAGCAGATCGCCCACTGGCAGGGCTGCTGCCACCGTACCGGGTATGGCCGCCAGCACCTTCTGCGCTGCTGTCAGCTTGGCAGCAATCATCGCTGCGTCCGGCTTGGCCTTGCGTGCCTCCTGCTGCGCCGTCTTGACTGCATCCTTCACCTGCTCCTTGTCCGTCTCGGAGAGCGGCAGACGCGACAGTTCCTGCTGCACTTGCCCCAGCAGAGTGAGCAGTTCAGCCGTCGGAGCATAGTTGTTGTTAACCTGCCCGATGGCTCCCTTGCCTTTGGCGATGATCTGCGTCCCGCCGCCGCTGTTGAACGTGTCTCCCATGATCTTGCCTCCATCCACAGTTTGGTTACAGATGCTTCTCCCGTAGCTGCGCCGACACTGCCTTAGTCAGCTCCAGTACCTTCTCGGCGCGGGCGCGGCTGAGTGAGCCAGTGCCGCAGCTTGGCGTGATCAGCATTTGCCGGAGCAGCGCGGGCAGCTCGCGGCCCGGCTTGACTAACTGCGCCGCCTGCGCTTCCCAGAGCTGGGCGAGCGAGTCCGCGCTCTCCTTGTCGATGTCCGCCGCGTTGCCAGTCGGAATGCCGCCCCAAGCAAGGATGCCGCCCCGGTCGAGATAGCGGTGCAGCTCCGCGCCCAAGGCCGCAAGCTTACCGAAGAAGCTGTAGGCATCAAAGCTGAGGATGTCGATCTTCGACGTGAGCAGCAGCTCCCACTCGGTGTTGGCGCAGACATGCAGCCCAGCCAGCGCGCCTGCCGCGTGGATGGCCTCGGCGACCTCGTTGAGCATCTCCTGCACTGCCGCGTTGTCCACCGAGATGAAGGCCGACGAACCCAGCCCGGCCAGCGCAGGCTCGTCTATGAAGACAATCACCGGCAGCCCGCTGGCAGACAGAAAATGCGCCTGCCACGCCGCTTTCATAGCAATGCCCTTGACGGTCATCTCCCGCACGGTGTCGTCGTAATACCCAGCCCGGCCCAGCCTGTCCTTGATGCCGGTGAGCATCGTGAACGGGCCGGTGACTTGGCCTTTCACAGCGGCAGGCTGGCTTGCAACCCGGCCAGCTTGCAGGTGCTCGACGAACTGATACAGGCCCTCGGCTCGCTCGCGGCTGACCCGGAAGCGCGAGGCGGTCAGCGTGTCCGGCTGCTCCTGCGCGGCCATGTAGTCCTCGTAGAAGGCCAGCTGCTGGGCCTCGAAGTCCGGGCCGCTCGTGTCGAAGAGGATGCGGCCTTCCGGCGAGGTCAGGTGCTCCTCGCGGATGCAGGGTATGCCCTCGGCGAACTGGGGCATCATCTGCTCTAGGGGATTGCCGGGCAGCTGCGGCCAGAGGGGAATCTCAGGCGTGGCGGTGAAGATCAGCTCCAAGGCCTCGCAGTGATCGCTCAGGGGTAAAGAGCCGATGAGGACGGGCAGGCCGGAGGGGGTGAAGGGGGTGGTCATAAAGGGAACCTTGGTGATTTTATGATGTTCGTCTGCGCAGCACATTCTTCAGTATGATTTTTCCAACAGCGCAGCGTGTCTCTCATGCGCACATGAGGTAGGGCAGCGTCCGCTTTGGCCATAATCCCCGGCCAGCAAGCCTCTGAACGATAGGTCTTCATCAAGATCAGGCCAATGCAGCCCGAAGGGGGAAACCTCGATGTTGTTGAGCTGCGCCGGAGTGCCGCCAGCCAAACGGGGATTCCTCTCCACCGGAAAGCGCAGCTCCAAACCGCTCGCCATTGTCACCACGACATAGCCGTCTTGAAATCTGGCGGCAGCAACATCAACCAAGGTGCTCATGCCATTTCTCCATTATCAATAGCCGATGTTCTTTGGCAAGCCGCTGGGCGGATGAAAGCTCATTGAGCTTCATGCCTTGCGACTCCCGCAGCTCAACTTCATCCTCAATATCAAAAACAGCTTCTCCCCCGCCATGCCGGACATGTACATGCACGGGACGGTGTTCATTACTATAGAAGAAGAACTTGTAGCCATCTTTCTCAAACACTATCGGCATGGTTTCTCAGCTCCTTTCCAGCAACGCCACCGTCTCAATATGATGCGTCTGCGGAAACATATCCACAGGAATCAGACGGCGCAGCACATAACCCTTACCGCATAGGCTACGAAGATCGCGGGCCAGCGTGGCTGGATCGCAAGAGATATAGATAATCTTCTCTGCGTGCAGCCCAGGCAGGAGCGGGGCGGCTGGGCCGATGCCAGCGCGCGGCGGGTCAAGCAGGATGATGTCCGCCTGTTGCTGCGCCTTGACCATCTGCCGCAAGCTGTCATGCACATCGGCAGCCACAAACCGGGCAGCAACGCCCGCAGCCTGCGCATTGTACTTGGCCCACTTGATGCTTTCTCCATTGCCCTCAACACCGAAAACTTCTCCGCCGGCCAAGGCCAAGGGCACGGAAAAATTGCCCATGCCGCAGTATAAATCCAGCACACTTTTGCCGCGCACATCTCCGGCCAGTTCCAAGGCCAGGGCAATCAGCCGCGCATTCTGGCCAGGATTGACTTGCGAGAAACAACCGCCTGACCAGGAGAGCACGCAGCGTTTCGCCAGCTTGGGCAGCGTGATTGCCTGCCTGAGCAGCGCGGCCTTTTGCGTTTGCCCATTGTTGCGGGAATAAAGATGGCGAAAACCCTGGTCCGAGATACAGCCGATATGACTGCAAACCCCAGTAAGCATCTGCATGACCGCCGCAGAAAGCTGCTGTGGCTTCTTGAGTGGCAGCACCAGCGTGATCTGCCCGTCTGCTGGCGATTGCAGCAGCTCTACCTCCTCAGTCAACCCGCGCAATACTTTGCTGGCCGTCAATTCAACCAAGGCCGCATTGATGCCTGCTGCTGCTGCCAGGCATTCAGGCACCGCGACAAAGGCATTACTCTTCTTCCTGAAAAAACCGAGCTGACCGACCGCGTTGATCTTCAAGCGCAGACGATGCCGACAGCCCCACTGCACGGGTGAAGGCAGCACGTCGTCAACTCCGGCAGAAGGCAGCAGCAGATGCGCCCGCTGCATTGCTTCAGCAACAATAGCTTGCTTAATGCGCAGCTGCTCGGCATAGCTGCTATGCTGCAAATCGCAGCCGCCGCATTCGCCATAAAGCGGGCAACACGACAGCACCCGCTCCACTGACGGCTCCAGCACCTGGAGCAGTTCCGCCTCAATAAAGCCAGACTTCTGCTTGACCTTGCGCAGCTCCACGCGCTCGCCCGGCAAAACCAAGCCGGACAGAATTACCTGCCCGGCTGCGCTGCGGGCTAAACCGCTACCGCCTGCAACGATCTTTTCAATGTGAACAGAATAGACTTCTTGCATAAGACCTAGAAAAGATTCCTTTCTTGCTCGCTAACAAAGGAGTTTGGCTCGGCCAGAAAGGAGTGCTGCCGACTTGCCAAGGAGTTGAAGTCGGCAGAAAAGGAGTCTGGCCGACTAACCAAGGAGTTTGGCTTGGCAACAGAGGAGTTCTGCCAACTTGCAAAGGAGTTGGAGTCGGTCAAACTCCTTTGCGGCTAACCAGGAAAGGAGTTTGGCCAAGCAGAACTCCTCTTCTGCCGACTCTAACTCCTTTCCTAGTCGGCCAAACTCCTTGGCAAACGAGCTATACTCCTCTTACCCAAGCTCCGAAAGCAGCTGAATCTGCGAGAGCTTTTACTTTACCCCTAGCTGCTGGACGACTTTCGCCCGCGTTTTTTTCAGAGTTGCGGTCAAAGATTCGATAACGTTCTCCTCAATCTGGCGATCTAAATAGCCGACCACCGCTGCGTATTCTGCATACCGATAATCCTTGAGCTGCTCTGGCACAACCGGGTATTTTTTCTTTGCTTCCTCAAGGCTGATGTTGCGATACACCACCACCTTGATATCATACTGCTTTGGCTGCGAATCACCCTGTTCCTGCCATTGCCACCAGTCCATGCCCAGCATTTCGCTCGACATGGACGGCGGGCCAAACTCCTCGTAGGCGAATAAGGCGGTCGCGGATTGCGAGCCAACCGCGCACGAGCACAGCAGAAAGAGGGACAGGGAGAAGAGAAAAATCCTCAGCATCGTAACTGGTTCAGCTTAATTTGGCAGAAGCTGGCAGCACCCCAGCTAAATCCGCTGGAATTACAATGGCACCGCTCAACCAGGGAAACATGGGCAGGGGCGTTGCTTCATAAAGGTCGGCACCAATTGCGTTCCAATGCACTTCATAAACCTTGCCTTCTGCATAAAGCCAGGTATGCATTCCACCTCGAGAAACACCAAAACCAAATTTAACTCGCTCAAGCCCAGCAATGTCCACAGCATTCAAGGCTGTTTCGCCAAGATGGTTATTCAGTTGCTGAAAGGCAGGATGATCCTTTGGGGTTGGGTTATAATTGATCACCTTATACTTGAGAGGAATTTTATAGTACTGACGAGTCTTGTTGGCTAAATAATGCGAATAGGGATGTTCGCTGCTACTCGAGTCAGGCGCATCGAGGGGGTGATTGACATCGGGATTAATATAAACTCCTTGCCAACCATGCTTGGTGACAAGATATTGAGCCAGTTCTGTGCCCCGCTGCCCCAGTGTCCATACCTTCTGGGCGGACTGAGTGTCGCCAATCTCCTTGAACGCATGACTTAACACATTCAGCACATAGGTGATGCAGTTGGTTGCTTTATAGGATCCGTAGGTAACTGGATCCATTTTTTGTAACTCGCTGCCCACTTCATGGTCATGGTTGTTGTACAGGTCGATCAGCTTTGTATAGGCGTGTTCATGAAACTTCATCTTCTTTCTCCCTCTTCAGATAAAGATTTGACAGCAGAACAACGGTTGTACCAGCATACCACAATCCCTGCGCACAAGAGCAAAGGAGACGGCGCACCGCCTCCTTTGCTCTACCACCTATTCCTGTAAATGCAGCTCTACTCGCCGGTTCTTGGCTTGTCCTTCCTCAGAGCCATTGTCGGCGATGGGATTGGCCTGACCATAGCCTTTACTGCGCATTAGCTCTTTCTTAATGCCTTGACCAGCTAAGAAATTGCGGACTGCCTCGGCCCGCTGTTGGGAAACCTCCAGATTTTTCTTGGGCGTGCCGCTGCTGTCCGTGTAGCCTGCGATCTCAAACTTCTTGTCTGGTGCAGCCTGCTTGAGGAGTTGCGCAGTGGCGGTCAGGCTTTTCTTTGCCTCTTCGGTCAGCTCTGCCGTGCCTTTTGTAAAATTCACGTTGGAAAGAACAATGGCACTGCTATCCGAGCAACCCATGCCGTCAACTTTACTGCCAGGCTTCGTATCCGGGCAGAGGTCTTTGCTATCGAGAACACCGTCGCCGTCCTTATCACCGTCAACCGTAGGCTCCTGCACAACAGCTTGCTGTTGATTGTCAGTCACCGGCGCAGCCTGCTGCTGTTCCTGTTGCTGCTCGGCTTTGCTTTTCAGCGCGTCGAGTTCGGCTTGCAAGGCGGCGATTTTCTGCTCCAGCTCGGTAATCTTTTGCTTGCTCTCTGCCAGCTCTGCGTTCAGCTTGTCTGCCTCGCCCTGCTGTTGCTCTGACGTGACCGCAGCAGCTTGCGATAGCGCCTCAATTTTCGCTGAGGCCTGCTCCAGAGCCTTTGCCTTTTCTTCCAGCACCGTCTTTAAGCTGGTAGTCTCCTTTTCCAGTTCCGCGACTTTCGCGGCAGCCTCAGTCTGCTGATTCTGCTGGGCATTTTGTACAGTGGCTTCCATCTCAGCGAGCTTGGTCTTGGCAGCGGCAAGTTCAGCCTCTAAAGCCGCAGCCTTGTCTTGCGCTGCTTTGAGCTGCTCGGCTCCGGCCTTCATGTCCGCAACCTGCGCTTCCATCGCAGCGGCTTTCTCCTGCAAGGCAGTCAGCTCGGTTGTTTGCGCCTGTGCCTGCGCAAGGGCCGCTTCTTTCTCCTCCAGGTTCTTCTTCAGCCCAACCAGCTCCTGTGCCAAGGCCGCTGCTTTCGCATCAGCCTGCCCCTGTTGATTCTGCTGGGCATTTTGTACAGTGGCTTCCATCTCAGTGAGTTTGGCCTTGGCAGCGGCAAGTTCAGTCTCTAAAGCAGCAGCCTTGTCTTGCGCTGCTTTGAGCTGTTCGGCTCCGGCCTTCATGTCTGCAACCTGCGCTTCCATCGCCGCAGCTTTCTCCTGCAAGGCTGTTAGCTCGGTAGTTTGCGCCTGTGCCTGCGCAAGGGCGGCTTCTTTCTCCTCCAGGCTCTTCTTCAGCCCAACGATCTCCTGTTGCGTCTGCTGGGCATTCTGGACGGCAGCTTCGGCCTCGGTGAGTTTGGCCTTGGCAGCGGTCAGTTCCCCCTCCAGGGCAGCAGCTTTCTCCTTGAGGGCGGCCAGTTCCTCCACTTGGGCTTGATGCTGGGCAATCTCTCCTTCTAATGCTGTTACTTTTTCCTGCGCAGCAGCCAAACTTTGCTGTAATTTCTGCTTGAGAGCAACCTCTGCCTCCATTGTGGCGACCTGCTCCTGCGCTGCCTGCACTTTCTGCTGAACCCCTTGCAATTCAGCGAGCTGCTTCTCCTGGGCAGCGGCCTTCTCTTTCAGAGCAGTCAGCTCCTTGTCCGTTTCAGCGGCTTTGGTCTCTAATGCGGCCAGTTTCGCTCCAGCTTCCTCAGCAATTTTCGCCGCTTCAGCCAAGGCAGCTGTCTTTTCCTCTAACTGCTTGCCGGTGGCAGTCTGTTTCTCCGCCGCTAGAGTCAGTTCGCTGCTCAACTTCTCCTTTTCCGCAGCGAGCGCGGTGAGCTGGTTATTCAGTTCCTCAGCCTGCTTCGCTTTTTCGGCAATCTCAGCTTGGAGTTTTTCATTCTCCGCCTTGAGAACAGTCAGCTCCTCGCCCTGGCCGGTCAGACCCTGCTGAAGCTCCTTCTCCTTTGCTGAGGTAGCAGCAAGGGACTCTTCAGCGGTTTTCAGGGCGGTCTTGGCCTCAGCAAGCTGTTTTTCCAGATCAGCCGCCGCAGTGGTCTTCTGAGCCAGATTCTGGGCCAGCTGCTCTGCTTCCTTTTCCTGCACAGTCTTTGCCTCAGTCAAGCCAGCCACTTGCGTGACCAGCTCCTTGCCGTTAGCCTCAGCCTCGGCAAGCTGCTGCTGGGCAGCCTCTAGCTCCTTCTGCTTGGCCTCGAGCTGACTTTGCAGGGCAGCGATCTGCTGCTCCCAGGGCGCAGCCTGTTGCTCCTTGCTCTTACCATATTGGAGCATCGCCTCCGCCTTGAGCTGGGAGCCTTTGAGTGCCTTTTCCAGCTCGGCGATCTTGGCCGCGTTTTCCACCAGCATGGTCTTCTGGCTCTCCAGCTTGGTCTGCTGCTCGTTCAAGATAGCCATCTGGGAATCGTCCTTCTGGCTGATCTCGTTACTGCGCTTCTCAGCGGCAGCCTTGGCCACTTCCGCTTTTTCCAAGGCTGATTGCAGTTCGGTGATTTTCGCCGTTGCAGCGTTGACCTTGTCGGCCAGCTTTCCTGCCTCGCTTTCCTTGGCCGCAAGCTGCTCGGTCATCTTCTTGACCTCGTCGGCCAGCTTGGCCCGCTGGGCAGCGGTCTTTTCAATTTCCTGTTTGGCGGCAGCAATCTGTGTCTGCTGTTTTTCGAGCTGCTGCCGAGCAGCGGCAAGCTGTTCCTGCGCCGTTGCTGTCTGGCTCTGGAGTTCAGCCATCTGCTGCTCGACTGGAGCCAGTTTTTCCTCCTGTACCTTGCCGTACTGCATCAGGGCCTCAGCCTTGAGTTCCGCTTTGCGCTGAGTCTCTTCCAAAGTGGCAAGCTGGGCTTCAGCCTCTTCTGCCTGCTGGGTCAGCTCGGCGATACGGATGTTCGCCTCAGCCCGGCTCTGCTCGTGTTCGGCCTTCGTCTGCTCAAGCTGGGCTTCCAGCTCCTGCTTGCTCTGTTCCAGCTCGGCAAAGTCTGCTTGAAGCTGGGTCAGCTCCTGTTGGGCAGCTTCCAGCTCTTCTGACCCAGCTGCCTGCTCTTGGGCAGCAGCATTCATCTGCTCCTGCTCCGCTTGTACTTTCTCCAATTCAGCGGCCAGAGACTGCTTAACCTTTTCAATCTCCGCTACTTTTGCCTTGGCACTCACTAGCTCCTGCTCTCGCTGTTTCAGCTTCTCTAACAACTGGCGACTCGCGGCATTCTCATCTTGACTGAGTGCCTCGACCTTGCTGTCAGCTTGACTGAGCTGCTCTTGCAGGGCCTTGATCTGGGCATCCTTTTCCGCGTTCTGACTGGTCAGCGTCTTGAGTTGGAACTGTTGTATTTGCTCCTGCTTGGCAACTTCTTCCAGTTCTTTGCGCAGCCTCTGCTCCTCAATCTTAGCCGCCGTACTTTCAATCTTGGCCGCGTTAATCTTCTTCTTGTGAGCTTTATCCTGCTGGTCTTGAAGAGGGACTGTCTTCTCTTGATGATGACCTGCTGTTACTCCGGCATAATGTTTCTTGAGCTTGCCATGATAGCAAGCTAGGGAAATATAGGCCAGAATACCGACAGCAATGAAAAAAGAGGTGCGCTTGGAAGTGAATTTCATATCAGAATCCCTCAGTTCGTTTATGTTGTGAGCAAGATGTCATGTCGAAAGCAGGCCGGATCTCAAGCTGGCTTCAAAATCAGGATGGACAGGGGCGGTAACGTCAGGTCAAGGGAATGCTCCAGGCCGAAAAATGGCTCTGGTACGCTCTTGATCAGGCCATTACTAAAACCACTGCCCCAGTAGATCTCCAGATCGCTGTTGATCAACTCTCGGTAGCTGCCGCCCTTAGGCACGCCAATGCGGTAGCTTTCCCTAACCACTGGGGTAAGATTACAGATGATCACCAAAAAGTCATCAGGATTCTCTGCCCGGCGGAGAAAAGAGAAGACCGAGTTATCTGAGTCATTGGCGTTGATCCAGGAGAAGCCTACCCAATCGTAGTCATTCTCGTACAGGGCTGGCTCATTTTTATACACCCGGTTCAGATCTTGGACCAACCGCTGCACGCCCTGGTGGTTCTTGGCTTGCAAGGCCTCCCACTCCAGACCCTTGTCATGGTTCCATTCCTGCCATTGGCCGAACTCGCAGCCCATGAAAAGCAGCTTCTTGCCCGGGTAACTCCACATGAAGCCAAAATAGGCCCGCAGATTGGCAAACTTCTGCCAGTCATCACCACCACCGGGCATCTTGCTGACTAAGGCAGCCTTGCCATGCACTACCTCATCGTGGGAAAGGGGCAGAACAAAGTTCTCGTGAAAGGCATACAGCATCCCGAAAGTCATCTCATGGTGATGGAACTTGCGGTGAATCGGGTCATGGCGCATGTAGCTGAGGGTGTCGTGCATCCAACCCATGTTCCATTTCAGACTGAAGCCCAAGCCACCCAGCCAAGTGGGACGCGAGACCATTGGCCAGGAGGTTGATTCCTCGGCAATGGTCAGCACACCGGGAAACAGGCCATGCACTACCTCGTTCGCTTTACGCAGGAAGCTGATCGCGGCCAAATTCTCCCGTCCGCCATACTCGTTGGGCAGCCATTCGCCTTCTTTACGCGAGTAATCTAAGTAGAGCATGGAAGCCACCGCATCTACCCGCAGACCATCGAGGTGATACTTGTCAATCCAGAACAGGGCATTGGAGATCAAGAAGGAACGGACTTCATTGCGTCCGTAGTTGAAGATCATGGTACCCCAGTCCTGATGCTCGCCCTGTCTCGGATCTGCATGAGCGTAGAGATGGGTACCGTCAAAATAGTTAAGGCCTGCCCCGTCCTTGGGGAAATGTGCCGGTACCCAATCGAGGATGACTCCGATGCCATGTTGATGGCACTGATCCACAAAGTACATGAAGTCCTGCGGGCTACCAAAGCGGCTGGTTGGGGCAAAGAAACCCAGGACTTGATAGCCCCAGGATGCGTCAAAGGGATGCTCGGCAATGGGTAAAAGTTCGATGTGCGTATAGCCCATCTCCAAGACATAAGCAATCAATTCCTCAGCCAGCTCGCGGTAGGTGAGCCAGCGGCTGCCATACTCCTCATCAGGCACCTTCTTCCAAGAAGCGAGATGAACTTCGTAGATGGAGATCGGGCTATGCAAAGACTGCTGCTTGGCCCGGCGATCCATCCATGCCTGATCCTGCCACTGGTAGCTGTCCAAGTTCACGACAACCGAGCCAGTGCTGGGCCGCAACTCCATGGCAAAGCCGTAGGGATCCGACTTGTCGAATTGCTCACCCTGCTGACTGAGGATCCGGTATTTATAGACGGTATGTTCCTGCAAACCAGGAATGAACAGGCTCCAGATGCCAGAGTCGCTGGAGTGCAGCGGATGTTGCTGCCCGTCCCAGTCGTTAAAGGTGCCAATCACGCTCACCTGACGGGCATTAGGTGCCCAGACCGCAAAGGCAATGCCCTCTTGCCCGGCAAAGGAAACGAGATGCGCTCCAAGCTTTTCGTAGGCACGCTCGTGGGTGCCTTCGCCGATCAGGTATTTGTCAAAATCACTCAGCCAACTGGCAGGAAGCGGTTGGCCAGGAAAGGGAATGGAAGTCATCAGAGAGGGAACCTTATAGTTGAAAGCAGCTGTCGCAGAGGTACAAGATCAGAAAACGGAAACAGTATAGCTGCTTCTGAGTGGTTTTCAAACCCTTTTCTGCACTTGGAGAGCCGCAGGATGCCAGACAGCGTTCTTCTCTGTCTGGCAAGAAGGTGGTTGCTGGACTTAAACCCGTTGCTGTGAGGGAGGAGGAGGTTCTTGCTCAGGAAGCGCAGGTTGCTTTTGCACCGCATGGTCAGCAGGCCCAGACGACCTTAGTTAACTGGCCAAGGTGAGAATCTCTTCTATGTTTTCCTGGGTGTATTGGTTCAGCCGCCAAACGCGGGCTAAGGCCAGGGCATTGGCGGCAATTCTGGGAATATCACTGGCTGGGATGTTCAGTTCAGTCAAGGAAACCGGGTTGCCTGTCTTGCGAAACCAGCTGCGCAGAGCTTGGATAGTGAGTTCTGCGGTTTCCGCATCTGCGGCCTGCTCTGGCAAACTAAAGATCATGCGGCCCAGATACGCGATGCGGGCAGGGTCTTGTCCGAGTTGCCAGCGCAGCCAAGCAGGCACGACAACTGCCAGGCCTGCCCCGTGCGGCACATTGTACAACGCACTGAGGGAATGTTCGATCATGTGCATGGGAAAGGCTGTTTGTCCCAGGCCTGCGCCAGTGAGTCCATTGAGAGCTAAGGTCGCTGTCCACATCAAGGCAGCGCGTCCCCCATAATCGCAGGGATCTGCCAAGCAACGGGCACAGGACTGCATGACATTGCGGATCAGTCCTTCCATCAAATCCCTTTGCACGGGCACGTCCACATCGCGTGTGGTCATATAGAATTCCAGCACATGGGCAATGGCATCTACTGCGCCATAGGCTGTGTAGGTCGGTGGTACGGTAAAGGTCTGTTCCGGGTCAAGGATAGACACTTTAGGATAGAGCAAGGGATGGCTGGCCGCGAATTTCTCCTGGGTTGCCTCGTTGGTGATCACCATGCCTGAGTTCATTTCCGAGCCAGCTGCTGCCAGGGTAAGGACGGTGGTGATTGGCAGGGCAGCTGTGATCAACTGTTTGCCAACAAAGTAATCCCAGACATCGCAGTCAGCAGGGCTGCCAGCCGCAATCGCCTTGGCCGTGTCGATCACAGAGCCTCCACCCATTGCCACGATGGCCTGGAGATCCTCTTGCTGAACCTTGGCAATCCCCTCGCGCACATGGGCCAGCAGTGGATTAGAACAAACCCCACCGTGTTCTACTACAGTCACGCCCGCCTGAGCCAGCGAGGCCATTACCTGCCCATGCAGGCCGCTCTTTTTGCTGCTTGCTTGACCATAGACCAGCAACACCCGGGTGGCAAAGGCAGCGGTTTCCTTGCCAATGCGCGGTACTGTATTGCGACCAAAGATGATCTTGGTTGGGTTGTAAAAGACAAAGTTCTGCATGATGCGCGCCCCTAGAGTTGAATTACTCCTCTGAATTCACCAGTGCGGCTGATTGCCGATCCTGTAGTTCATCACTTCCAGCGTGTCGCTAATCACTACAAAGGCGGTAGGATCGATACTGCGTACCAATCGTTTCAATTGGCCGATCTCAGTGAAGGCAATCACCGCATACAGGATATGCTCCTCATTGCGCAGATACCCCCCTTCACCTTTGATAATCGTCACGCCGCGCCGGATATCCTTGAGAATCTCATGCGAGATCTCTTCCCATTTATGAGAAATAATAAAGACAGACTTCCTCTGACTGAGACCTGTGACCACGATATTGACCACCTTGGACGTGACATAGACCACAATCATCGTGTGCAAGAGAGCCTCGATGGAATAATAAACCGAGATGAGCGAGAGAACAAGAATATTTACAGTGAGGATGGTCGTGCCAATGTTGATGGAAAACCGTTTCAGCAGCATCACGGACAGGATATCCATCCCTCCTTGTGAGCCGGAGGTGCGCAGGCAGATACCAGCACCACCACCCAAGATCAACCCGGCCAACAGGGCATTGAGGATGGGGTCTTCTACCTTGAAGGGAACGAAATGCACAAAGGTCAGGGCCAAGGTTAAGGTCAAGGTACCGACGATGCTGAACACGAAGAACCTCCGCCCAACCGTCATCCAGGCTAACGCGAAAAGCGGGATATTGATCAACAGGTAGATCAGGCCCACATCAAAGGCAGGGAGCAGCTTGTGGATAATCAAGGCAATGCCGGTGATGCCGCCTGTGGCAAAATGATTGGGAATCAGGATGCCGTTGGTGGCCGTCGCGCAGAGCGTGCTGCCAATGCAGAGCAAGATGAGGTCAGAGATAACCTGCTGCGGCGATTCAAACAAGGGCTTCGGCGGTTTCGGCATAATGGCTGGACGGTTAAAGGCGCATGACCGAGCAGCGGGTTTGCAGATGCGGTCAGCAGAAGCAGCCTACCACAGGTGCTTCCTTTTTACCAGAGCGGTTCAGCGCAGGAACTGCTCGCTCGTGCCTTTGGAGATTTCTCGAGCGAGGAAATTTATTTTTCTCGCTCGACGTTTTGGAAATTTGTCGAGTGACACACTTACCTTCCCTCGAGCGAGTCTCTTACCCTTTCTCGCTCGACATCGGCACCGAGTGTCGAGCGACACTGCCTCTCACTCTCGCTCGACACTCTCTCCTTACCTCGCTCGACGTTTTGGAAATTTGTCGAGCGAGGTTTTCGCAAATTGTCGCTCGACGTTTTTAAAAATCCTCGAGCGAGGATTTCCACCTGTCTCGCTCGAGAAGATTGCTCTCGCTTGTCTGACCAGAGGCCTTGGCCTAGTGCGGCTGCCTATTCCCCTTGACCTTATGGGAAAATTTGACATACATTGAACATATAAGCAGCGAATTGTGGGAGTGCTTCTTCGTAGGCACCCCGAAACAAAGGTAGGGACAAGAGGAGGAAAATACGATGATATCAGGCAAGATGCCTGACCTAGCTGCAACGTGCGTGATCGGCGATATTCACGGATGCAGCCAGTCTCTGGCCGCGTTGCTGCCGCTGATTGAAACGCGAGCGCAGTCTTTTGTCTTTCTCGGCGATTACATCGACCGTGGCCCGGATTCCAAGGGCGTGATTGAGCTACTCCTCGCCTTTCGCAAAAGGCACCCAAGGACCATCACGCTCCTGGGTAATCATGAGCAAATGCTCCTAGATTACCTCAGTGGCTCGGATGATACTTTTTTACACAGTGGGGGAATGACGACCCTGGCCAGCTACGGTATCCCCCCAGATACACACCCAGAGGCAGTGCAGCAACTCCTGCCAGCAGAGCATCTGGCCTTTTTCAACAACCTGCCGCTGTTATGGGAAGATCAGCATGGCATCTACGTTCATGCGGGCTTAGAGCCAGACGTGCATCTAAGCCGCCAGGTTGCGAGTCGCTGCCTGTGGATCAGGGATGAGTTCGTGCGCAGCCAACACCGTTTTGAGAAGATCGTTATCTTTGGTCACACGGTCTTTAAGCAACCCTTGGTGCAGCGCAATAAGATCGGGATTGACACCGGCGCGGTCTATGGTGGCAACCTGACTGCCTTGCTCTTGCCAGCGCAGGTGTTTGTCTCAGTCGCTGGAGCCCAGTCGTCAGATCGGCCAGAATTCCCTCGCGATCAAGAGGGCCTGATCCAAAGCTGGACACGGAACCTGAGCTTGAGCAAGCTGCTCCGCTTTTTCCGCAGATAAGTTAATCGGCCAATCGCCCGTTATCGGTTCGCCAGACAGTTCAGCCAACACTGCTAATGCCCCGTTGCACAAGGCAGTGAGATTGTAGCCACCTTCTAGGGTGACTAACAGTCTGCCCTGGCAGACTTCCGCTGCTACCTCGACCATGGTGCGGGTCATCCAAGCAATGCCGTCAGGAGTGACCTGCATATCGCCGAGTGGATCACCCTTGCAGATATCCAAGCCGCAGGAGATCAGGATCAGTTCAGGTTGGTAAGCCCGGGCTATCGGGACAACCAGTTCGTTGAAGACGCGGGCATATTCCAGATCACCTTGACCACCAGGCAAGGGCACGTTGACCGTGTAACCCTCGCCCTTATCCGTACCATTCTCCAACGCCGCCCCAGTACCGGGATAATAGGGATACTTGTGGACAGAGAGATAGAGTACCTGGTCTGTCTCATGAAAGCTCTCCTGTGTGCCGTTGCCGTGATGCAGGTCCCAGTCAACGATCATAATCCGCTGTAGCCCCAGTTTCTCGAGTGCCCACCGCGCTGCCACAGCCACGTTGTTATAGAGACAGAAGCCCATCGCGTTTTCCTGCTCTGCATGATGGCCAGGAGGCCGCACCAAGCAGAAGGCGTTGTCGATCTCCCCTTGAAAGATCCGGCCAATGCCGTTGATCAGCGCGCCCACTGCGAGACAAGCGGCCTCGTGGGAGCGGGGCGAGGTGTGGGTATCAGGATCAAGGGCCATCAGTTCGTGGCCTTGTGTGTTCATTACCCGTTTAACCAAGGCAGCCGAATGGTTAAGCTGGAGAACATCAGGCCCAACCGGGCTAAACTTAGGATAGATAAAACGTTTGCCCAGCTGGTCGTGATCCAGGGCCTCATAAATCACCCTCAGCCGATCCGGCGATTCAGGATGACCGTAGCCTGGCTGGTGCTGTAGGAAAAGATCATCTCGGTATATTGCAGTTCTGCGCATAGCGAATCCTCCGGCAGTCGTAGAGTTGTTCTTCTGTCACAAGAATATCCATGAACTGGTCATGGGCTTCAGTTGGTACCTGATCAACAAGCTGTATTTCAAACGAGAGACCGATGCGCAGAGCCTGGGGCGCATCTTGGCTGAGAAAGCGATCATAAAAGCCACCACCGTAGCCAAGCCTGCCACCGCCTTGGTCAAACACAGAACCAGGCACCAGGACAAGATCAAGCCGGTCTGGCTCGATTGCTGCCTGCGCCGAAGTTGGTTCGAGAATACCATAGCAACCCGGCTGCAGTTGGCGAGCAGGATCAGTGATCGGTACCGCCAACAACCTTTTCTCCTTACGCAGCGTGCGCGACACAGAGACAGTTTTACCTACAGCAAGGAAATGTTCCAGCAGCGATAGGGTTTCCACCTCACTGCGAAAATGAACATAGAGAAAAATATGTTCCGCAGCAGCTACCGCCGGGTGTGCTGTTAGTAGCTCATGAATGCAGCGGCTTTTTTCCCAACGGTGCGCTGGGGGCAGCTGATCGCGGGCAGCCAGCTTGGTTTGGCGGAGAAGGTTTCGGTCTCTGTCGTTCATGAGCCTCATCTTGCCCTTGAATAGAAAAAATCGCAACAAGCAAGAAGAAGGACTGCCTTTTTAGGTGAGAAAGGCGGGGAAAAAAGAGCGATGCAGTCCTATATGCTACAGCGTAGTGCCACGTGTGTAAAAAGTATCCACATGCCCTCGCTCAAGTGAGTAAATATTACTCACTTGAGCAAGTTTGATAAAAATTCTCATTAATAACAAAGCTATAAAAAAATATTTTTCAATGATACAACAGTAAATTGCACATCGCGCACAAAAACTGGCATGAATTTCGCATTACAGGAGACAAAGTTCAGCACTGCTGGACGATGATCTTGCGCTTTTTCATGCAGGAGAACATGTCGCACTTTCCGGCTGATGCAGCTCACAAAGTGGTATCAGTTTAACTGGGAAAGTTGACAAAGCCACAATCATCGCGAGGTGATGTCGGAAAGCCACGGGTCTCAAAGGGAGACAGCCGGGTTGCCTGCTTTAACGTTATATGCCGGAGGAGGCTATTATGAAGACATGGACAAAGGTAGTTATCAACAAAGGATTGGTCGGACTGGCAGCACTGTCTCTATTCGCTGCTCTCGTATTACCGGAAATGGCAATCTCCGCCACTGACGGGAATGGCTGTTCTCCGCAGTTCTCGAAAAACATGCAGCCGCAACGTATTGTCAGACGCTGCCCTTGGAGATAACCAGTAAGGCACGATTACCACTGTAGGAAAGGAAAGAAGGTAAGACTCTCACGAGCCTAACCTTCTTTTTTTTTGCCTGTTCAATTGTTCTGCTTCATTTTTTTGAAATCGGTTCGTCATGAGAAAGAGAAATTCATGCAATATCGACGTGCAAGAATACAAGGAGGAACCTACTTCTTTACAATTGTCACCCATAACAGGCAGAACATATTGGCATCCGATAAAAATATTGAACTACTGCGAGCTGGATTCCAATATGTTATGCGAAATCACCCGTTCCGCATAGATGCTCATGTTATTCTGCCAGATCATGCTCATTTTATTTGGACATTGCCGGATGGTGACAGTGATTTTTCAACGAGATGGCGTTTGATCAAGAGCTATTTCACTCGGTATTTTCAAGCTGCTGCGCCGGAATATCCTCTATGGCAAAAGAAATTTTGGGAACATGTTATTCGGGATGAAAGAGATATGAAAAACCATGTGGAGTATATCCACTATAACCCCGTCAAACATGGTTTGGTTCAATCGCCTATCGAGTGGCCTTTTTCAAGCATTCACCGTTATATTCTTGAAGGCTTTTACACCCCGAATTGGGGAGAATCGGAGCCATTGTTCTTGGGCGACAGGATTGGGAATGAATAAACCAAGTAGCTTTCATCTTAATGATTGAAGATAGTTGGAAGTATTGTTCTTAAATGATGGGATGTAAAACGAATAAGTGGGGATAAATAAAATTGTCTACTACTTTGGCGACAGGATTGGGAATGAATAAACCAAGTAGTATTCATCTCCCTGATTGAAGATGGTTGGAAGTATTGTTCTTGGATGATGGGATGTGAACGAATAAGTGAGGATAAATAAAATTGTCTGATTTCGTTACACTCAATCAGACCTACGCAACTACGCAACTATTAGAAATATTCATTATGAATATACATAAAAAAACATATATTTTTTCATTCCTTATAATGATTACTTCCTTATTTTTATTAATGATTTCTAATCAAACAAAAAGCAAGCTTGTGGAAGACATATTTTCTAGTATTTTCACAGGATCAATAGTAACGCTTGGAGTGTCAGTTATTTCTTATCTGCACGAGAGGAATATTTTTTTCAGCAAACTATATTATGATCTGTTATCATTATATATCAGAACAAATGAATTATACCACATAATTATAAAATTAATCATTAAGATTGACAAAAATACACCTATGTCTGAGGGAGATGTTAGCAAGATTAACCGGATGCCAGAAGAAATGATGAAAATCATAAACATGAAAGACAATATACGAGATAGTTATCTCGATCATTACACTCCATTCTTACCATTTAATCTTTTCGAAAAAAGAACTGTTAAATCAATAAAAAATATTAAATATAATTTATTTCCATATATGGATAATTTAAATTTATTTATTCACGAATTCGTTATATCTAAGCTGAAGTTAGAAAACGAACTTAAGGAGTTAGAGTTAAAAGAACTTAGTAGAAATACCAATAGTATTACTACAAACAAGAATAGTGTTATTAACACTTGTGTTTGCGGCTTTTTTTATTTTAAAAAGCATGATATATGCACGATAGCTGAAAGATCAAAGAAAACTAGAGATTATATTGAAGGACAGCTTCTTAATATATTGAGAAATTCAGACGGATATGAATCTTTATTCTCAAGTTATTATGAGGTTGATCTTCTTAGAAAACGCTTTGAGAATGACAAGAAAATCATTGAGGACAGCCAAAGAAATAAATTATAGTCAAGTAGGTCTGCTTGAGTGCAACGAAAGCAGACAACTGAAAATCGGCGGCCCAAAACGGCCCGTTCACCGTTTAAATCGCCCCAAAGTCAATTGGAATTAAGCCAATTCACATTGGAATCACCCTGTTTTCGATTTAAATTGACACGATTTCAATGTGAATTATCCCGTTTTCAACTTGAATCAAGGCGATTTCGATCAAAAACGGGCCAATTTCAATTTAAACCGGAGCGATTCACACGTAAAACGTACCGATTTCAATGTGAATCAGGGCAATTTAAATTTGAATCGGAGCAATTCATATGTGAATCGTCCTGATTTCAATGTAAATCATCCCGATTTAAATTTAAATCAGGACGATTCAAACGTACATTCTCTGAGAAAAAACGAAAAAATACCGGGAAAATACTGGCATTGAGGCATATGCGGTCTTGCAGTTCAGGAAGCACAACACACATCAAAGCAAGGAGGGTCGAAACATGCGTTTTCCAAACACTGAAGCGACAATCATCGCCTTGGCGCAGAAGATGATCAGCGGATTCAACAACAATCCGAACTTCCCCACGCCGCCAATCACTCCAGCGCAGCTACAAGCCCGGCTGGACGCGGCACTCAATTCCAGCGATGCGCAGGTCAGCACGCAGGCAGCAGCAAAGCAGGCCACAGATGCCAAGCAGGCCGACTTTGACTCCATGATTGCCGACATGAAAACCATGCTCCATTATGCCGAAGATGCGGTGCAAGGCGATGATGCCAAATTGTCAGAAGTGGGCTGGGGCGGCAGGGCTGAACCGCACGCGCTGGAAGTTCCTGGCCAGCCAAGGCTGCTTGAAGTGCGGGAGCAGGGAACTGGTTGGCTGACGCTGGATTGGAAAAAGCCTGCGGACGGCGGCGCAGCTGCTTCCTACAGAATCGAGTGTCGGGATTTGACTGAAGGTGCTGGCGCATGGACACTGGCTGGCATGGCGATTAACATCGAAATCACACTCAAAGATCAGCCGCGCGGTAAGGATTTGGAATATCGCGTCATTGCGGTCAACAAAGCCGGAGAAGGCGAGCCGAGTAACACGGTGATGGCGGTATTATGAGGGAATGGTTGAACTGAACACCTCTGAAGGAAAGAAGGTCAGACTCTCACGAGCCTAACCTTCTTTGTTGTTAGTGGCACATCACATCGGCACGATCAGTTTGTTGCTGTCTTCGTTCCAGGTGACAATCACATACCACAAGGCCATCATAAAGGCGATCAGACCCAAGGTCCAGCCGTAGCCCATTGAGTCAGGCAGATAAACAAAACGGCCAAGCACGCCATCATCCTCAAATTTGGCGGCCTTGAACCATTTGGTTATCAACGAGTTGGATACGGAAAAGAAAGGCACCACGATCCAGAGCTTGAGCTGCCCTTCACCTACGCGCCAGAGCGTGCCAGAACCGCAACCACCTGCCAGCATTCCGCCTAAGCCGAACAGGAAGCCACCAACTACCCCACCCCAGCCAAACGTACCACGCACATAATTCGCTGGATCGAGCACCGGGTTGCCATCAAGACGAACAGGGACGGCATATTTGACCACTGCCCCGCCGATAGCAAGAATGAAGATGGACAAGGCCACGGATTTGGCCAAGGTACAGTCGCCAGTCATGTGCGGCTCGCGGAAGCCCTGAATCATGCACCAGCGACCCCGGTGCATGGCATAGCCAAGACCTGCTGCGATCAACAACACACCGGATAAGGAGGCAATGTATTTCGCATCACCTTCGCCTTCATAGCCGCTGTACCAACTTGCCCCGGCAATTAAAGCCAGCAACGTAGCTAGACCGAGAAAGGTTTGGACAATACGCGGTAGCTCAATAGTCCACGCGCCGTTTGATCCCCAGGTGATATGTTCCATCTCCTTGTACAGCAACCAAAGACCGAGGATTACGCCAATGACGATACCTAGCCACATACTAAAGCCATTGGCTGCCAAGTTGCCGATGGCGTTGTACATACCACCAACATTACAGCCGCCTGCTAAGGCTGAACCAATACCCATCAGCAATCCAGCAATGATTCCTTTGACTGCTTCGCGGTAGGGCGGGAAGCGGAAGGCAAACTGGCCACCTACGAAGGCTGAAAGAAAAGCTCCGCCAAGAAAGCCAATGCCGATCACCGAGCCAGAATCAATCAACGGTGATTTGGGAGCATCTTTATACAGATACAGCCCGTACAGAATCCAGTCGCCCCAATTGCGGATCGCACCTACCGCGCCCCAAGGCCGCCACCACACCATCATCAGGATACTCAGGATAGCGATGATCACCCCGGTGATATTTGCCTCCCATTCGGTCTCGCAGACCTGCTTGTACAGATTTCTGATTTTTCCCAAGAAACTCGTTTCGCTCATCGTTTTCTCCTGTCTGCTTAAATATTTTTGTCTGCCGTTTACACGGTGTATTTCCCAAATTACGTAGCTCCCCAGTGGCTGAACCGGTCTTTTATTGTATAATTTATTGCATCGCTTGTATAGTTTTTTTGCAGCGGCGGCTGAGGTTCTGCTGCCAAACCGAAAAAGCTGGATAGCCAAAACAAGCCCTTTCGTTTGTCAGTTCAGTTGGTTGTTCCACATGAATCTCCAGGGTAGCCTGTATTAATCCCTTGACAGAAAGGACGCTATTCGTTATAGAGAGCACATCTCTTTGAATTAGGAAGAGCTGAAAAACAGCCTGATCAGAGGCAGTTCAACGCGGAACAACGAGGTTAACTCTTTTTTATTTTTAAAGTCAGGAGGATCAAAATGAGCGATGTAAAAACAGCACCTGATGGACTGAACCCAGCAGCAGTACTTGATGCAAAAGGACTGAGCTGCCCCATGCCGCTGCTGCGCACCAAAAAAGAGATCGGCAAGATCAAGACTGGGGAAATTCTCCAGATTGATGGCACTGATCCTGGTTCGCGCAACGACATTCCTGGCTGGTGCTCGCGCTCTGGCCATGAGTATTTGGGTGAGAAAGAGCAGGCAGGCTACATGAGCTTCTTTGTCAAGAAAGGCTGATTTCCCTCAAGCATTCATCTAACCACGTTAAGGAGGACAGGCCAATGTCTGCCGATCCGAATAAACTTGCTATCTTCGTCACCTCCCCCCAGAACATGACCCATGTGGTGGGAATCGCCGAAGCTGCGGCGAGAGCTGGCAAGAAGCCGATGATATTCTTCACCTACAAATCCATTCACCTGACCAAGGATGCCCGTTTCAAACCGCTGGCCGATCTGTGCGGCGAAGAGAACCTTGCCATCTGCGCGGACAGCTACACCTGCGAGGGCTATGACTCGGCCAAGGACATTCCTGCCGGGCTGACCGCCAAGCAGATGAGAACTCAGGCATTCCACGGCGCACTGCTGGACGAATGCGGCAAGTACATCGTTTTATAAGGAGCCTGCCATGGAATCGCTGAAAGTCTATATTCTGATCGCCAACCGCACGTACAACGACGGCATCCGTTCAGCTCTGGGGCTGGCTGTAGAGAACCATTACGGCTATCCGGTGATCATGAACGGGGAGTTCCCCAAGTTCTCCACCTACATGGCAGAAAACATCGCCTGGATCGGGGATATGGAGGGCGAAGTTTTCACCTGCGGTGCGCCTGCGCCTGAAAACCTGCCTGAAGAAGTATCACTCACTGAAATCAGCCTGAAGGAACTGGGCGAGCGGATGCGTGATGCTGATGTCATCATTCCCTACGGCCTGCCGAAACAAACCAACACACCGCCGCCCGCTTGCGCGGAATAAAACGAGGAGGAAAAGATCATCATGAAAATGCTCCAGGTGTATCGTTCCGAGCCGAACGACGATGTGAAAACCTTGGTTGAAATCCTCAACCGTGACCGTGATGCCGATGAGTTCAAACTCTACGGTGAGAATCCCAACTACGACGAGCTGGTGCAGAAGATTTTCGCGGCGGACAAAACTGTCTGTTGGTGGTAGTCCCTGACGCATTCAGCTGCTGAAGAGCAGAAAAAAGGCCTGTGATCGTTTAGATCATAGGCCTTTTTTTGTAGGCTGTTCTGTTTCTTCACTCTTACGCAGTGGTTTCTTTAAGATTGTCCTTCCGCCGCCTCTTCTGTCATTTCGCGCAAAGCGAGAAATCTGTAAACTGACACCTCTGCAAGCTCTCCTTACTTGTGATAATTATGCCCGGCCCTGATGGAGCAAGCCCGGTAAAGCTGTTCCAGGAGAATGAACCGGGTCATCTCATGGGTAAAGGTGAGGCGGGAGAGCGACCAAACCAGCCCGGCTTGCCGCCGCACCCGCTCGTCCAAGCCCAGATGGCCGCCAATGAGGAAGCAGACCGTGTGCAGGCCCCGATTTCCCCAGTCGTCCAAGGCCGCAGCCATCGCTTCTGAGGTTTGCTCCCGGCCAGTTGGGTCAAGGGCGACTATGAGCGAAGCCGAGGCGGCCTGGGCCAGGAGCTGCTCGGCCTCGTGCGCCATGATGACCTGATCAGGATCATGCCTGCCCTGTTCTTTCAGCACCTTGATCTCTACTGGCAGATAGCGACGCAGACGTTCCGCATAATCACGGATGCCTTGTTCAAGATAGCTTTCCTTGGTTTTGCCGAGAAAGGGGAGAAGGAATTTCACCGATAGATCAAGGATGATTGTTCGGATTTTCAACAAGCAGCCCTTCAGTCTGCGCGGCGGCGAGTAGCTGCTTATCCGCTGACACAAAAGAGAACGCGTCCGGCGCAGTTTGGGAGAATGCAGAATATATTTTCAGGGCGCAGGCCAGCTGAATGCTGTCATAAGCCCGTAAAGGATGCCGCTGCACCAATCTACCAGCAGTTTTGATATCTGATTGCTCGACATCAACAATATGATATAGACTCGCCCATTCTGTTTTGAACAGCCGGACTGTCTGCGCCAACAGCTCTGGATCAACTCTGTTTTCCCTATGCAGCCGGGAAAATGCGCTCAACGTTTCCACCCAAGTCACGCTGGCCAGAATAATAATCTGCCTGTCTGAGTCTGGATCGGTCAAGGCTTCAATCCATGCGGAGCCTTTTTCCGTCATGTATTTCTTCACAAGCGCACTTGTGTCTAAAAAATGTGCGCTTACCATTGTCCTCGATCCTCAATGACTATTTCGGACAGAGATTCTTTTGCGCTCTGCCTCAGTGCGTCGGAGAGCTTGCGTCTTTCCTCTTTTGAAATCAGGGCAGGCTGCTGCGGATGCGGCGGCGGGGTCAGCAGGCCGACTTTGTGCAGAAACTGCATGATCTGCTCCGCCTTGTCGGTCACAGGTTCTGGCAGGATTTGAATGCGGACTGTGCGGCGTTCAGGTAGCGTCAGCGGCTCAAGTGGGCGCAGCACTCCGTGCTCATAAACAGCAGCTATGGAATTGGACATGGTACGGCTCCTTTTGCCAAGAAAGGGAGAAAAAAAATTACAAGTTACTTCTTTATCTCTGAAGAGATAGATTCGCTTAATAATTTTGACAATTTGCTGGATGCCTCAGGGAGTGAGAACCCTGAATATAAACCTATATATGAGTTACGCAGTTGCATAAAGATTGATTGGGTCAAGCGTATAAATCGGCTGCGTCAAATAGGCTCTGACAGCATCGCGGACAATGGAAATTTTTGCCTTGAACCAAGAGATTCCTTTGTTGACGAAGCAATGATATT